>JBBTZO010000071.1:0-2764 GCA_038061315.1 Patescibacteria group bacterium | reverse complement strand
AAACAAGGTCGGACCTCCAAACAAAAAAAGATTCTGGACAAGCCAGAATGACGGGATTAAGATCCTTCGTTCCACTCAGGATGACGACTTGAGTCGTTTATATATTTTTTCTTTTTCTATAACATTTATTTTTGTTTTTTTGACCACTTCCCTCATGGTATTTATAGTCTTGTCATAGGTTTCTTTGTCCACCGGATATGGTGTAGCATCTTTACCGCCATGAGCAAAACTGTAGCGAGCGGGGTCTTCATATGACGCATCGGCGCCATAGATCAACTCTGATACAAGTGATAAAGCCCGTATAGTTTTTGGTCCCACCCCCTTAGTCGCTAGCATTTTTTCATAACTTTCAGGTTTTTCGTCAGTAAGTTTACCTAAAATCTTCTCTAGATATTTGCTTTTGCTAAAGTCTTCCGCCATTACGGGATGAGTTTTAAACTCTCCCCGGGCAAGAGATAGTAATGTGGTCTTGTCATTCTGGCTTGACCAGAATCTTTCTTTGGCTAGCTCAGCTCTCTGGATTCCCGCCTTCACGGGAATGACAGAAGGGTGTGGTTTAAAACTAACCATTCGCGACAAATCCGAGGAGTATTTCCGTAAAATCTCAACGTCTTTAATGAGAGTTTTGTAATTAGAGTTCACAAGTTCAGTGGAAATCTTCCTGTTTTTATCGCTCTTTTTGGAAGACATATTCAAGGTGTTGTTCAATGTGCTAATTCTCTGGGAAGCAATCCCCTTGTGTGGTTCAACAACCAAATCCTTGATATCATCCGAGAACCAGTGATACCTTCGCGCCGTTTGGTCCTCTGTATTCATGCCCTGCTGAACCACCGCCCAGGCGCCATTTTTAGAAAATATGAAACTATGATGGTATATCTGATAACCATCTTGTATCAAAGAGCTGTCTACCTTGGCACTCATCTTGGAGTTATAAACTAAATTATTAGTTTTACCATCACCAAGGGATAATTTCTGACCCCAATCCGTAATCTCATCAGGAGTTTTTCGTGATGTTTTGCCTTTTCCACCACAGATAAAAACACCCAAGTCTTTTTCCTGACCGCGAATGGACTCTTTCAGGGCCGCCGTAAGTATTGTTGTAAGTCCGCTCGCATTCCAGTCAAAGGCTAGAACCGTTCCAAGCGACTGAAACCAGACCGGGTCAGCTAAACGCTTCACAAACTCATCCGGTCCAAACTCAGCTATTAAAACCTGATTCATTTCACGCCCCAAGGAAACCATCCGCCGAAACAACCACGGCGGACACCTCCCCCAGTCCAAAGTAAATGTAGCTACACCTCTCTGCATAGCCCTATTCTAGTCTAACTAAGAGCGGATTCCAGTATACAAAATATTATTTTATATATTTAAATCTTGGAACTTCCTGTCTATCATTAAGATTTTTATTATCTAAAAACATTTCTATCGGTCTAGCCCAAATGAGATTATCACCGTATAGTGCCTGATATATAACCAGCTCTTCTAGTCTCTCGCTATGTAGTGACACACCCAAAACCCTGTACTTTTTGCCCTTAAAATGTTCATAAATTCCCACTTTCAGGCTTTTAGCCTGGTCTGATAGTTCTATTTTTGGTTTTGATTCTGGTTTTTTATTCATATCTAAGGGCGTTTAGAGCACTATTTCTGGAAGCTCTTCTTGAAGGATATGCTCCCGTTAAAAAGCTAATCAAGATTGAAAGAACAATAGCAACAATAACTAGCTCGGGCGGAAATACAAATATTTTTACAGGATTATTACCGGTCGACTTTGCAAGCCCCAACATAGGCTCGTACCCTATGCAAGATATTATAAATGAATAAAAACAATGAAACAAGTATACAAAGCAGAAAAACACCCTTTTGGGGTGTTTTTCGTGAATCAAGATTATAAGATAACTTTTAGTATCTGTTTGGTCTTGGCTCTTTTGGTCTAGAAATGTTAACAACGATAGATCGTCCGTCAACTTCCTTTCCATTCATCTCAGCAATAGCTTTCTCAGCTGCTTTCTCGTCAGCCATGGTTACGAAACCAAAGCCCTTTGAGCGGCCAGAAAACTTGTCAGGGATGACTTTTGCTTCGGTAACTTCACCGTATGAGGTGAACATTTCTGCCAAAGACTCGTCAGTAATACTGTAAGACAGGTTACCAACGTAAAGCTTGTTTTTCTCTGTTTCCAATGCTTTTCCTTTCTTAAACGATAAAACGGAACCCTATCGAAACCCTCGGGTATCCGTTCGAAATAATCTACTTAAATATCGTGAGCTCTCTATAGTTCCCCCGTATAATACATCCTTTTCTTGATGAAGTCAATGATTTCTTTTGTAGAGGCATTTTTCAAGATTTACTCTGTTACCAATAAACTCAACCCCTTCTTTCCTTAGTTTTTGGTTCTGAACCTCACCCCCGCCAAAAGCATATTTTTCGGCCACTCCTCCTAGTGAGTTCACCACTCTATGACAGGGGATGCTTTCCGGGTCTGTGTTTGCATACAGTCTCTGACCAACTAGTCTTGGGTGAATACAAACAATATTCCCAATTTGGCCATAGGTCATCACATTTCCTTTTGGTATTTCAGAAACAATCCTATAGACTTCTGCTGATTTATTCATACTTCAGAGCATCTAGCGCGCTTATTCTTGACGCCCGTCTCGCAGGATAAGTGCCGGTCAAAAAACTGATAAATATAGAGAGAACTACCACGAAAAACAATAAATTAGGTGGAAAAACGAATATCTTTACCGGAGTATTACCCGTTGTTTTTGC
>JBBTZO010000070.1:0-9698 GCA_038061315.1 Patescibacteria group bacterium | reverse complement strand
CTCCAGTGCGCCGAGAAGACCGGCCTACTGTCCAAGAGGTCCTCTTCCAGAACAAGTGATTGATTTAAGGTAGTTTTTGTGATAATTTAACCTTACTAATGGGCAAAAAAATCATACAGAAACCGAGAGGAACAAAAGACATTCTGCCGGAAGATCAGAGATATTTTAAATATGTCCAAAATGTACTGGAAAACGTAGCGGAAGAAGCAGGATTTAGAAAGATTGAAACCCCTGGATTTGAAGATACAAGTCTTTTTGTCCGTGGCGTTGGTAAGGAAACTGACATCGTAGGTAAAGAGATGTATACATTTAAGGATAAGTCAGGAAACTCTATAACCCTTCGTCCAGAGGGCACGGCGCCGGTCGTGAGGGCATATCTAGAGAATGGTATGCAGTCGCTACCACAGCCGGTGAGCCTGTACTACTTTAGCAACTTTTTCCGCTATGAAAGGCCCCAGGCAGGAAGATATAGAGAGTTTTGGCAGTTTGGACTTGAAGTTATAGGTGATAAAAACCCCCTAGTTGATGCCAATATTATAGCCACAGCAAGTAGGATATATAAGAAGATGGATATTAAAGATATCAGTATCCAAGTAAACTCCATAGGTTGCAGTTCGTGTCGACCGAAGTATATAAAGTTTCTGAAGCAATATTATGCCGGAAGTCTAAACAAGCTTTGTGCTGACTGTAAAAAAAGATATAAAACAAATCCTCTAAGGCTTTTAGATTGTAAAAATGAGAAATGCATGACTTTGCAAGCGGAAGCACCCCAGATTATAAATAACCTATGTAGTGCCTGTCATGAACATTTCAAGCTGGTTTTAGAGTATATAGACGAGCTTGATATAAACTATGAACTCAATCCTAAAATCGTGCGGGGCTTTGACTACTATACTGGCACCGTTTTTGAAGTATGGAATGGTCGTGACGGAGCACAAAACTCGCTTGGTGCAGGGGGTAGATATGATGATCTTGTGGGTCTTTTGGGGGGTCCTAAGGCTCCGGCAGTAGGATTTGGTGCGGGAGTAGAAAGAACTATTGAGGAAATGGAGAAAGAAGGCATAGAACTCGTAGAAGATAGAAATGTGAACATATTTGTTGCTCAACTTGGCAGTAAGGCCCGAAAAAAATGTTTCAAACTTTTAAATGATTTGCTTGATGCAGGAATAGGTGCAGAGGCCAGATTTGATAAAGGCGGTATTGGTGATCAGCTTAAAATAGCCTCAAAACTTGGTGTAGAGTATACATTACTCATTGGTCAAAGAGAGGCCTTTGATGAAACGGTTATTATCAAGGATATGGTCTCAGGAAATCAGGAAGTATTTCCATATGAAAAAATAGTTAAGGTGATGAGTAAGCGCTTAAAGAAAGATTAAGATAACCTTCAACTGTCATTTCGACCGAAGTGGAGAAATCCCTTAACTTATAATTATCAATTTTCAAACCTCAATGATCAATAAAAGCCCAAAGTTCAATTTTCAATTTTTTGACATTAGTTATTGACATTTGAATGATCATTGAATTTTGATATTTGGGATTTTTAGTAGAAGTTTATATAAAAGATATTAAATGGTAAATATGAAAAATAGAAACAAACAAAGAATCTTTTTTGCTACTCTTGGGTGTAGGCTAAATCAAGCAGAAACAGAAAAGCTTAGAACAGACGCTTTGAGACGTGGATTTCGAATAGAAACAAAAGAAAACGAAGCCGATATTTTTGTTTTAAACTCATGTTCCGTGACGGATAAAGCGCAAAAAGATACAAATAAAATACTTAAAAGATTGAGCAGTAAGTATCCCGATAAGGAACGTATTATTACGGGTTGCGGGGCTCGTGATGAACACAAAAAGTATGCAGTTGTTGTAAAGAATAACGAGAAAGAAAATTTGTTTTGTCATCTCGAGCGAAATGAAATAGAGCCGAGAAATCCCTTAAAAAATGTAGGGAACACGATTGGGGAAAGGGATTTCTCCGCGTTCGCTCCGATGGCCATCGGAGAGTCGGTCGAAATGACAGACAATGGCCGTACTCGCCTGATGTATAAAGTTCAAGATGGGTGTAATAACCGCTGTTCCTACTGCATCGTATCTTATCTTCGCGGTCGTGAGCGCAGTCTTGAGGTAAATGAGATTATAAGCGAGCTTCAGGCGGCACAAAAGCGTGGATTTAAGGAGGTTGTGCTTTGCGGAGTAAATGTAGGGAAATATCACCACACCCCCTCTGTCATTCCCGTCATCGACTCTGAGGTGAGCCTCATCGCTCAGACTCGAAGAGCGGAGGCGGGAATCCAGTCCTCACGTCATCCTGAGCGGAACGTAGTAAAGCCGAAGGATCTCAATCTAGCTAGTTTAATAGAGAAAATACTCAAGCATACCACATTCGAGCGAATACGCTTAAGCTCCATCAATCCTGACGATTTTTCAGATGACCTTATCCATCTTTGGGCGCAAAATGACCGTTTATGCCCCCACTGCCATATCTCTCTCCAGAGCGGCTCAGATACGGTTCTAGCGCGTATGGGACGTAAGTACAATACTAAGCAGTATTCTGAGCTTGTAGCTAAGCTTAGAAATAAAATCCCCGATGTCACGATTACCACCGATATCATAGTTGGATTTCCCGGGGAAACAGAGGAAGAGTTTACAGAAACGATGAAGTTTGTAAAAAAGATGAATTTCCTGAAGATTCATGTATTTCGCTACTCTAAGCGTGAAGGAACTCGAGCCGCTACAATGGAAGGACAAATTCCAGAGAAAACCAAGAAAGAAAGGGCAGTTAAACTTCAAAGCCTAGAATCAGAAATAAGGAGAAAAATACTCAAAAATTATATTGGCAAAGAGGCTGAAGTTCTATTTGAACAGGGAAAGAATGGACTGTATTCTGGATTCACTTCGAATTATATAAAAGTTCTCAAAAAATCTCAAAAAGATCTAACAAATCAGGTTACCAGGGTAAAAATTAAAGACATAAATAAGCAAGGCCGTTTACTGTCTGGCTGATTCTTATTTACTTCGTTCTTTGGGTTTTCTTCTGCTTGTAGACTGTTTATCTAGTTGAGCTAGAAAAGGGTCTATGCTGCAGTATTCAGAGAGCTTACCCCTAACTGCAGGGAATTTCTTTAAGTCATCTTCACTAAAAGTTTTTGTGTCATCTGCTATATACTGAAATCTTCCCTCTAGCTTATCTATGGCTTTTACCACCCTTGCCTCATCTGTCGTCTGATCTTCATATTCGTGCCAGAGATCAGATATTTCCTTGCTATCAGTACCTAAGAGTTTTTCTATATTCCGCATTGCTCGCTCTTCTCTTTCCTTTTTGTCGGCTTTAATATCATCATTATCAAAATGGTCAAAAAGGGGCGTATCTTTAGCATCTATCTCAACTAGGTCGTGAATGAGGGCTATTTTCATAGTTTTTTCAAGATTTACCTTCAGTTTGGTCAGTTTGGGGACGATTATCATAACCATAAGAGCCATCCTCCAACTATGTTCGGCCGTACTTTCTTGCTCTCCGCTTGATAGCCAAAGATCTCTAAGCTCAGTCTTTAATCCTTCGGAATACAAAAAGAACTGAATGATTTTCTCTATTTCATCTGTCTCTATTTTTTGGTTTGACATCCTTTAAGCCCCAGTTAATCGTTAATAAGAGAATAGTATTTAATCGGAAAAAAGGCAAGAAATGTGGGATTTATTCCTAAGAGAAAATAAGACACAATGAGAAGAGACGACCTTGTGGGGTCGTCTCTCTGTTTTTAGCGATATTCGTGTGGTTCTCGTTACACGTATGCTCCCTCTATTTTCCTGACGCAACCACCGCAAGGTTCGTCGTAGTATTCGTTACTCTGCCCGTAGAGGGCTCCAACGAACTCGGAAGATGTTGTCTTTTCCAGGAAAAAACGAAGGTTCTCTTTTTTCATGTGTACCAGAAGGTCATCAACCTCACCTTCATGCACTGCCGTGGCGGCGCCCCTGAGAAGGGTGTTGAAGGCATAACTGAAGTTGGAGAGGTCGGATGTGCCGATATCCGTAGCCCAGGCCTGAACACCCCTTCGATTAACGTGTTCTTTGAGTGCATGGGCCATTCTTCTGAGCTTGCGGACACACAACTGTGCGTCTTCCTGTCCAAGTGCGAGGACGAGATCGACGAGGTCGCATATGCGCGGTTGAACGTATCTGTCGTGGGGACGATCCTGAAACATTGCTTTTTCCAGATTCATAGCAATGCCGGCCGTCTTGATTGCTTCGTGGACTGCGTTCGCCTCAATCGGATTTTTCTCGGCGAGCTCTCTGAGGGCCCAGTTGCTGAGTTGGTATAAGCGAGGGTTTGAGCAGTTTCCATGACTTTTTTTAATCATACCTCTTAAGACATCTCCACGTAGTTTGTATTTCATTCCAACCTCCCAAGGAACGGTTCTATAAGAACCTTTTGGTGTGGTTATTTCTGTACTGCTTCATAAATCCATATAGTATAGATACATAAAGCAGCACAGAGATAAAGGAAAAGGTACAAAGATAGGAAAAGATTATAGCATAACAATATTAAGGGGTCAATATTCTTCCATACTAAAAACCTCCCATTTGGGAGGTTTTTAGTGTCTTTATAAGACTTAGTTTACCAGAGGATTCCACGTACGGCGTACCAAGGTGTCCAACCACGTGTTTTGTAGTAGTTGTTGTAGGCAAGAGAGATGTTAAACTCTGGGTCATAAATCTTCTCACCATACTTGGCATAACCACCGTGAATCTGGAATAGACCGTGGTCGTCGGTAGCAGAGATTGCTCTCGGGTTACCGCCAGACTCTCGTGACATAGTCAGCATAGCCTGGTCAACCGGCCAAGGATACTTAGCTACGATAGATCTCCACTGTTCGGCGTTAGGTTTAACACCGGCAGTAGCTACCTTGTTGGCAAGCTCCTGGGCCTTAGTGGCTTCGATCTGTTTTTGTTCTTCTTGTTTTTTTAGGTTCTCTAGCTCAATTTGTTTGGCTATTTCAGCCTGTCTTTGAGCTATTTGAGCACTCGCAATCTCGTCCTTGGTAGGTCCCTCGGATGGGATTTGCATCTCGACAACTTCCTGAATTTTTTTAACGTTTTCTGTTTCTGTTTTGGGTACTTCCGTAGGCTGGGCTGAACCCAGACCTGTACTCGCCACTATCGGCACAATGGCCAGAGTAGCGATAATTTTGTTACGCATTTGGTATTTTCTACCACCTTTCTACCCTCTAAACAAAATCTCCGATTTCTCGAAGATCGTGAAGATTATAGCATAAGGTGTAATGTTTGTCAATACTTTTCTCAAGGAAAAGAATATTTTGTCAATACCTCTCTTTGCTTACCCCACACTTTAAAATAGTGTGCGGGTCATTCTGGCTTGCCTACCCGTTCCGAAGCTTTAGCGCAGGAGGGTCCAGAATCTACTACTCTGTCATTCCTAACCTGATCAGGAATCTATCTTTTTAAATATTTATCTACTTTTTTAGAATCTTTTATTCTACTTTTTGGCAGCAAAAAGTAGTAAAAACTGCCAGCTAACGATTATTTTTAAAGTGTCGGATATTACCTTATCTCAGGTTTAAAAAAATTAACTCGTTTCACTCAAACAAAATTATTTTTAAATTCTTTATTCGGCTCATCCTTTCTTTAAAAAAATCACGCTAGAGAAGATAAGTATCTTTTCGAACCGATAGCCGCATACCTGAAAAAATCATGCTGGATTGAAAACAAAGACATTAATGTGTTATAAAGGTGTTATGGAAAAAGAAAGAGAAGAAGGTTGTATTTTTTGTCAGATAGCGGATGGTAAACTCCCGGCAACATATCTTTATGAGGATGATGACATAATGGTTATTGAGAATATTAAACCAGTGGCCAAGGTGCATGTCTTAGTTGTCCCTAAAAGCCACATTGTTTTAAATAAGACAAAGGGTTCGGAGGAGTTTCTTGGTAAACTTATAATAAGGGCGCGAGAAGCCGCAGAGGAAAAGCGCATAAAAGAGAGTGGTTATAGGACTATTATAAACACTGGTCATGACGCTCAAGCTGACTTTGATCACCTGCACTTGCATGTTATAGGCGGAGAGAGGTTGGGGAATCAACTTTAATTTGATTATTTACCCTTAGTAAGCTATAATACATATGAATCGGGAGGAACCCCGATTTGTATTATTATAAACCGAAAAATGGAAGGCTGGGGGGTGATAACGTGCCTAAGTTTAAGTCAAATCCCGTCCACTACAATGTGGTGGTGGTATTCCCTGGGTTTAAGAGGTTTCTCGACAACATGTCGATAGAACCAGCTCCTGAGCATGGAGTGAGTCTGAGTTTCAGGGATGGTGTAGAACACGTTCTATCTGAAGACTTCGTTCATGTGCTATATGAGGGACTTGCGAGTCCTGATGGCGTGATCGTTGACACCACCAAGGAAGGTCAGCCCGGTGCAATAAGCCTTCGGTGGACCACCGATGATGAGTCGGAGGTGGCTGGCTTTTATGTTCACGAAAGCGAGTCAGACGCAGCGAGTGATGCAGTGATTTGCATGGATTTCAGCTCTGGCGAGAGGATCCTGGTCGGTGGTGACTATCTTGCACACATGAGGGGCATCTTGCATGCAGCCCTGGAAGCGTTTCGTTGGGCAAGGTCGGCAACGGTGGCCTAGCACAGAGCTCGGTAAGAGGTTGAGTGGGGTGGCACGCATTTGCGTGTCGCCCCTATTTTTAATAAATAGTCTTGATTTAAGGCAAAAAACGTGCTATTATGAGGTTTCAAATTTAAAAAAACCTTAAGGAGGTGAGTAAACTTTTGCAACACGTCATCAGAAAAGAGAAAGAGACTTTTGAAAATCTTATGCGAAGATTTAACAGAAAAGTTTTGCAAAGTGGCACGTTAACTACGGCCAGAAAAAAACAGTATCACGCGAAGGCAATATCAAAAACAGAACAACGCGCAATAGCCATCAGAAAAAAGGCTAGAAAAGATTACAAAGTCAAACAACAACTATATAAAGGACTTTAAAACTTTTGAGAAAACCTGAAAACATTGATACTGATTTGAAACAGGCACTTAAAAACGGCGAGGAGCTTAAGTTGTCTGTTTTAAGGATGCTAAAAACCGCCTTGAAAAATGCCGAGATAGCCTCAAAAGGAGAACTCTCAGAGGAGGATGTGATGAAAGTTTTAAATACTCAGGCCAAACAGAGGAAAGACGCTATAACACAATATGAGAGTGGAAATAGAGCTGACCTTGCGGATAAGGAAAAGGCAGAGCTTGAGATTATAAATGCCTATTTACCGGAAAAAATGGGGAAAGATGAGGTCAGAAAAGTTGTTTTGGCAAAAATCGGCGAAGCCGGTGACGATCTGAACTTCGGTAAGATTATGGGAATGGTAATGAAAGAAGTCGGCCAAGGGGCCGATGGACAGATGGTGCGACAGATACTGACCCAAGAGTTAGAAACGCACAATGGCTAATATAAATGTAGTTGGGGATTTTAAAAAAAGCGGTCTCACACAAAAGGAGCTAAAAAGCACCGTGGAGGCCGTTTTTGATGTTTTAGATCCCTCCCCGTCATCCCGAGCAGAAGCCGAGGGATTCCTTAAAAATAAATCAGAGGGAAAGAGATTTCTCCACTCGCCACCCAGTGGTGTCGGTCGAAATGACAAGATAATTAATATTGCTTTTGTTGAAGCTAAAGACATTCAAAAAAAGAACTTAGAGTATAGAAAGGTAGATAAGCCTACAGATGTACTCTCATTTGACTATGGTGATGAGGGCGATATACTTTTGTGCCTGGATGTCATTGATAAATACAAAGAGGGTGATACTCTAAAAGATTCTATTATAAAGACCCTAATACATGGTTCGCTTCATCTTTTTGGTTATGACCACGAAAAAGATAAAGATCATGCTATAATGGAAAAAATAGCAAATAAAGCATTTGAAAGATTATCAAAATGAGAGACGTACTATTACTTTTTGGTATGCAGGGTTCCGGTAAGGGGACTCAAGGAGAGAGAATTATGGAAAAGTATGGCCATGAGGGTATTTCCGCTGGCCAGCTTTTGAGAGATAAGGCAGTCACTGACCCGAGAATAAATGAAGCTCAAAAAAGGGGAGTGCTTGTGCCTGATGAGATAGTAGAGACTACAGTAGAGGAAAAAATTGATAGCTTGGACGAAGACCAGAGAATATTTTTTGATGGCTTTCCCCGTTCTGATATGCAACTCGAAATGTATAAAAGGATTACCGAAAGATATGACTTCAAGTCGCTTGCCATAATGATAGAGATACCAGAAGCAGAGGCGATAAAAAGGATTAGCACTAGGTATACTTGCCCTAGCTGTGGAGCTGTGGACTTTAAGCCAGGAAAGTGCAAATGCGGAGGAGAGCTTGAAAGAAGAGAAGATGATACTGAAGAGGCGGTAAAAAAAAGGATAGAGATATTTAAGGCAGATACCGCTCCCTTAGTTGAATACTTTAAAGACAAGGGTGAGTACATTGAAATAAACGGAGTGGGAACGTTTGATGAGGTAACTCGTAGGATATTTAAGGAACTTGATAAATATTATCAAGAATGATCATTGAAGTTTGAAGAGTGATAATTAAAGAAAATGATTACTATAAAAACTAAGGAAGAAATCGAAACAATGAGAGAGGGCGGGCACATGCTCGCCACCGTTTTAGAAGACGTCAAAAAATACACAAAAGCCGGTATGACTACGAAAGATTTGGATAAATATGCAGGCCGACTTTGCCTAAAGTATAAGATTAAACCGGCATTTAAGGGGTATCTGGACTTCCCTGCTAATATTATTACATCTCTAAACGATGAGATTGTCCATGGTCTCCCTTCTACTAAAAAGGTAATCAAAGAGGGTGATCTTGTTTCCTTGGATTTTGGTGTATTGCACAAAGGACTATACACTGATGCAGCAATAATATTCGGAGTAGGAGAGATAAGTAAAACTAAACAAAAACTTATAGAGGTGGTGAATAAGTCACTTTTTGCCGGTGCTAAAAAGATAAAAGACGGTGCTTACCTTGGTGATGTATCGGCTGAAATTCAAAAATACGTTGAAAACAGGGGTTTTTCGGTAATTCGATGTCTGGCTGGTCATGGAATAGGCAAACAAATACACGAGGAGCCGACCATACCGAACTTTGGTAAGAAAAAAACCGGAATTGTTTTAAGGGAAGGAATGGTGCTTGCTATAGAACCGATGATAGCGGAAAACGGATTTGAACTTGAAATCGCGCAGGACAAGTGGACATATAGGACTGTTGACGGGGGCATGAGCGCTCATTTTGAACATACGCTTGCAGTTACGAAAAAGGGATATGATATTTTAACCCAAGAGACAAGTTACAAGAAACAAGGTACAAACAAATAATAAATCAAAAAGTTTGGAATTTGTAAGTTGAGACTTGTTTGGTTATTGTCTCTTGTGTCCTTGGGATTTATCTTTTCGGTTTGCAAAGAGATACTTAAATATATATAATCTTTAGAGTAAAACATTTAACTTTATAATTTATTTATGACTAAGAAAGAAGAAATATTTGTCGGACTTGATATAGGCAGTTTCAAAATCACCACCGTTGTGGGAAAAACTGATGAGGAAGGTGAACTGAACATTATTGGTGTCGGAACCTCTTTCAGCACCGGAGTCAGAAAGGGGATAGTCAACGAGATAGAGGAAACTGTG
>JBBTZO010000069.1:0-4957 GCA_038061315.1 Patescibacteria group bacterium | reverse complement strand
TAAATATTTCCATCAAACCTGTGAAGGGCAAGAATGAAAAAGATTTCAGCAATAATCATCGCCAAACAAGCGGCTTTTTGGTCCCGCATTTTTGGCCGTGGTGGTGGCGGGGCCCTACCGGGACTCTTGGCACTGAAAATTAATCCTGATATCATCTCCGAACTAACGGAAAACCTGGATAAAGGAGTAATCCTAGTCACCGGTACCAACGGTAAAACCACAACCTCTAAAATGATTGTTGAAATCTTAAAAGCAAGCGGACTAGGGGTGCTATCAAACTCCGGCGGGTCAAATCTGGCTCGTGGAATCGCCTCCGAACTTGCTATGAAATCGAGCGTTTTCGGTAAAATTAAAGAGGAAATTGGTGTTTATGAAGTTGATGAAGCCACGATGCCCGAAATAATTAAAAATTTAAAATTAAAAATTAAAAAAGACTGGATTCCCGCCTCCGCGGGAATGACCCGCGCACCATTTCAAGGTGCGGGACAAGCAGAGAAGGATGAAAATAATAATATTATAAAAGTCATTGTGATAACAAATATCTTCCGCGACCAACTTGATAGATATGGCGAAGTTGATAAAACAGCCGCGATTTTGCAAAAAGCTATAGATTCTTCTGCTGAATCCATATTGATACTAAACGCTGACGACCCTATTGTTGCTTCTATCGGAAAGGACCCGCGCCCTGGCGAGACAAGCAGAAACAATGTAGTTTACTTTGGTGTTCAAGATGAAAAACTGGAGGCAAAGTCTGACCTCGCCATAGATATAAAGGACTGCCTTATTTGTGGCCATGAACTTGTCTATCCACATCGTTACTATGGCCATATAGGTCTCTATGTTTGTGAGAACTGTGGATTTTCTAGACCAAAAACGAAGATTACAGCCAAAAACGTAAAATTATCTCCGGAAAATACGACAGCAACTATAGTCACCGGCAAAGAATCGGGAAATCTAAACCTCCCGATGACCGGGCTATATAGCCTGTATAATGCCCTGGCCGCCATAAGTACCGGAAACTTCATGAAAATTGATAATAAAAATATATTTAACTCATTAAACAAGCTCACCCCTGCGTTTGGGCGTATGGAATCTTTTGAAATAAATGGTAAAAAGGCGGTCATTCATCTTGTGAAAAATCCCACCGGTTTCAACCAAGTCCTTGAGGCCATCACACAAAATCGCAAAAATAAAACTGCTCTCATCGTTTTGAATGACAACTTTGCCGATGGCACCGATATCTCGTGGATATGGGACGTAGAGTTTGAACTTTTTAAAACAGGTTTTAGGAAAATAGTCGTCAGTGGTATCCGAAGTGAAGATCTCCGCCTCCGACTTAAATACTCAGACGTCACGAGTCAAATAATCAGGACTGAAAAAGACCTAAAAACTGCCCTCAATGTGGCCATTTCCGAAACAAATACAGGTGAAACTCTCTACATTCTTCCCACTTATACAGCGATGCTAAGCTTGCGCAACGATCTCGTCCAACGTAAAATCCTAAAAGATTATTGGACAAAATAGATTTAAGATACAAGTTACAAGAAACAATAATCAAACGGTAAAAAATATTAATCTTTGATAATAGCATTATTTTATTTTTTGTATATTACTGCTTGTTTGTGCCTTGCTATCTTGTCTCTTGTTTCTTATAATCTATAACATGAGGGCGAACATAAAAAAACTTGATAAAACAACAGCAAGGGTACGGCTTTATGTCCTAATAGCCTCTGTTTTTGCGTTTTTTACACTTGTCATTTTGCCGCAGTTTATCGACTATGACTACCCCAATCACTTCGAAGTAGCCCTGACTTTGAGCATAACGCTTATTGTTTCTGTGCTCGGATATACACTTAGTAGATTTTACACAAAACACAGTTTTACTATTGCTAACTATGAGTTTGTTTTCTATATTGTTTCCGTCGGCCTGACTATCCACTATGTGGACTACTTGAACGGCTCTCTTATCTTTATGTATGGTCTTGTGTTACTCGCTTCTGCCTACTTTGTGAATGCACGGAACTTAGCATATTTCGCCGGTCTAGCATCAATCCTTGTTATAACAGAGTATTTATTTTTAATAAATAATAGCGTAGTTGAGTTTTCCATAATAGGATTTGCCTTTGTCCTTCTCAGAGTTTTATATCTCGCCCTTTTGGCGCAAGTTGGTAAGAACCTGGGCCTCGACCTTGCCACTCAGAGAAAAGAGCATACGAAGCTTACTCAGCTGAATAAGGAGTTAGGTGAAATAGACAAGGTAAAAAGCGAGTTTATAGACGTCGCACAGCACCAGCTCAAAACCCCACTAACGGTCGTGAAGGGTAATACCTCGATGATGCTGGCAGGCGACTATGGTAAGGTAAACGAAAACTTGATTATGCCCCTAAAAGAAGTAGATATTGGTGCCCAAAGATTAACGGATATTATAAATAATGTTGTTGATACACTAAAATACGAGGAGGATTTACCCCTAACATTAAATGTAGAACTTACAGATCTAAAAAAGATTATTACTTATGAGATATATTCTTTTGTGTCAGACTCGTGGGCAAAAAATGTAAAGATAGAATTAAATACCTCCGGCAATATCCCACAAACACTAGTAGATCCTGAAAAAATAAAGCTTGCACTATCAATCTATCTGGAAAATGCCGTTACCCACAGTCTGCGTGGCGGAAAAGTCGGAATCAATCTCAAGGAGGAAAAGGACAAAGCAGTTGTTGAGGTTATAGACAGTGGTCCGCAAATAGCCGAAGTATCCCCGGAAAAGATTTTCAGGAGACACTCTAAAGAACACGCGGAGAAGGGTGAACTAACCATGAACTTATATGTAGTAAAGAGAATTATAGACTCTCACAAAGGCCACGTTTACTACAAACCAAAAGAAGATGGTGGAAATATCTTCGGTTTTAACATTCCGATTGAGAATATCAATAAAAAAAGCAGAAAAAGAATCAGAGTCAGTTAAATAGGTGCTTAGGAATTAGGTCATTAGGAATCCTAATTAACTAATTAACTAATTAACTAATTAACTAACCTCTATGCAAAAACTTACTATTTTTCATCTTTATCCGGATGCCATGAACTTATACGGCGACTTAGGGAATATAACAACACTGATTCGCAGAATGCACGAACGGGCCATAGATGTTGATCTTCTTGATATCAAGCGCGGAGACAAGGCCGACTTTAAGTATGCCGACATCGTCTTTATGGGTGGGGGTCAAGACAGAGGCCAGAAAGCAATCGCCGGGGATTTATCTAAAAGAGGTAAAGAGATAAAAAGCGAGATAGAAAAAGGCCTTGTTGCTCTCACTATATGTGGTGGTTTTCAACTTTTCGGCAAGTATTTCAAAACTTCTGAGGGTGAGATGATTGAGGGGATATCCGTTTTTGATGCTTATACTGTCGGCTCAGACAAAAGATGTATCGGAAATATCGTCATAGACACTTCTGAACAGAAATGGAGCTCAAACTCAAGAACTTTAGTCGGTTTTGAAAATCACAGTGGACTTACACATCTTGAAGGTAACACACGTCCACTTGGGAAGGTTGTGATTGGCTATGGGAATACCGGTGAGAAAAAATATGAAGGAGCGGTTTACAAAAACGCATACGGTACATACCTTCACGGCCCAGTCTTGCCAAAAAATCCACATTTTACAGACCATCTAATCCTTTCTGCTCTCCGCCGACGATATGGCAATTCGGCAAGTTTGAAAAAAATAGATGACTCTATAGAAGTTGCTGCCCACGAAGCCGCAGTTGCCCGCGCCAAAACCGCCAAAACGGTTCATATTTGAAAAGTGTTCTAATTGTTTAATTGTTGTAGTTGTATATAAAGAAGGTCGGATCCTTGGGTACTCACCAGGTCCGACCTTCAAAGCAAAAATAAATTTACCTACTACACTAACCCGATGTAGCGAAGTAGTTTTGGATATCGGCCACTACACTAGTATATATTAGTGTAGTTGCTCTTTTATTGTATCCTAGTCTTTTGTCATTCTGACTTGACCAGAATCTATCAAAATCATCCATTGTGAGAAAAAAGAGTATTAAAAAGAAATAGCCCACCGAGATGAGCTATCCCGGCAGGCACTAAAGAGGATAAAATCCGGTATCCTTGCTCATACCCAAGACCCGTTCCACATTGACCTCACATACTCCCTGGAAAAATCAACTACATTTTCCCGCAAGAATGGGATGCTATCAAATAACCTGCTCTGGCAAAGATTAACGGAGGTCGATGCCGGAAACCTAATGAGCCCATATGGAAGTACGGAATAATTATACTTTTCTACACAAGCACCAAGCGGCTCCTCAAACATCTCCCAGCCCCAGTTTTCCAAAATTTTCCAAATTCTGGCACAGCTGGTGCAAAGTACCCATCCTTTACAATAAAAATCGTTCGAAAAATCTGGGTCTCCTTCTTCGTAGAAGTAATAATGGTAGACATCTTCTCCTTGGATACTTCCGCCACACTCATCGCACCCAAGCTGCTTTTCGGCAATCAGTGTTTCCCACTCAATCTCATCCCTGTATATCAAAGAAAGAGGATCCTTTTTCATGATTCTCACCTATCCTTTTGTGATTTGTCCACAGGTGCAAAAAAGAGCAAGCAATATTTCACCCACCCTTCCAGTTTTTAAAACTATGATTATTATACAATAGGTTCTTGTTAGTTTCTAGTTTTTTAGTTTTGTATACTTGTTTTCGTATTTCTCTTTACTATAGAATGGTCCTTATGTTAGCAAAAGTAAAGTCGATGGCGGTCATCGGACTGGACTGCGAGGAAATAGATGTTGAGGTAGACCTTTCAAACGGTCTTCCCTGTTTTAATATCGTCGGACTCCCAGATAATGCGGTCGAGGAAGCCAAGGAACGTGTAAAAAGCGCCATAAAAATCTCCGGCGGGCTTTTCCCGCAAAAAAGGATTACAGTCAATCTTGCCCCGGCG
>JBBTZO010000068.1:9746-13714 GCA_038061315.1 Patescibacteria group bacterium | reverse complement strand
AAGTTTTTTGTGCTTGAGTGAGCACGAATTTACCCCACTAAAGGTTAGAGAGCCTAGTTTTTATGGCGTATTGTTTTAGTGCGACTATCGGTTCGAAAGATACCTATTATTCTCCAGCATGATTTTTTTAAAGAAAGGATGAGCCGAATAAAGACTTTAAAAAGAATTTTGTTTGAATGAAACGAGTTAATTTTTTTAAACCTGAAATAAGGCAATATCCGACACTTTAAAAATAATCGTTAGCTGGCAGTTTTTCCTACTTTTTGCTGCTAAAAAATAGATAAATATAATAATTATGAAGCAGTGAAGGATTCTGGACAAGCCAGAATGACGAAATCGAGACCCCTCGCGGAGTTTACTCGTTCCGTAGTATTACGAAGGCGGGCTCGAGGATGACACCAGTGGTTTTAAAAGTCTAGCCCTTTTCTGTGTATATGCACACTTTCTAAAATTCCAATCAAAATAAAAGTTACAAAAACCGACGAACCGCCCAAACTGATTAATGGCAAAGGAATACCAGCAACGGGGGCAATACCAAGGTTCATACCAATATTCAAAAAAATATGAAATGCGAGGACTGCTGTTATACCTGTCGCCAGATACATCCCAAAGTAGTCACGCGACTTGGCTGCTATAATAATCCCTCGAAATATAAGCACTGCAAAAAGGAGCATAACAAGAGCTGTTCCCAAAAATCCCATTTCCTCAGCTAATGCCGCAAAAATAAAGTCAGTATGTTTTTCAGGAATAAAGTTGAGCTGTGACTGTGAACCATGACCAAGCCCTCTACCAAAGATTTGACCGGAACCGATGGCTATCTGAGCTTGAGATACGTTGTATCCGGCACCCTGAGGATCACTCGCCGGATCAATAAGGGCAAATATCCTCTTTTTCTGATAATCTTGCATAGTTACCCAGCCAACAGGTAAAAACATAAGAGCAGCGAGGGTAAGTACCACAAAGTGCTTGAACCTTATCCGACTCACTGCAAGCATACTAACCCACATAACAATAAAAACAAGCGCCGTACCCAAGTCCGGCTGCAGTATCACTAAAAATGTGGGTATAGCAAAATATATACCCGATATAACAATGCGTTTAAAGTTATGCATATCCTCAGCATGATCACTGAAATATTTTGCCATAGCAACTATCATAAAGAGTTTCGCAAACTCCGATGGCTGAAACTTGAATCCTGCAATATCAATCCATCTGGTAGCACCCATTGTTGTCACACCAGTAAAAAATACAACCGCCAAAAGAATAATTGTAATAAGATACAAGATGCTACTAGTACCCCTGAGTGTACGGTAATCAAAAAATGCTATTAAAAAAAAGGCTACAAGGCCAATGGCACCAAATATACCCTGCTGAACCGCTTCCTTGCCCCCGCCAGCCATACCGTAGGTTGTAGAGTAAATTATTGCTATACCAATAGCAAAGAGAAGTAGGGTAATGATAATGATTATCCAGTCAAAGTTTTTGAGCCCACGGAGATTAAACATACTTTCAATCCTTGTCATTCTGAACTTGATTCAGAATCTATATCTTTTGCGTCATTCTGAGTGTAACGAAGAATCTAGATCCTTCGGCTTCGCCTCGAGAATGACGTTAATGTTATTTAACTTTCTTTACACCCAGTTCTATTTCCTGTCCTTCTATCTTTGCCTTCTCATTGTAATCAGCTTTTTCGCTTGTCTCAAGCTTAGCCTCTTTTGCCAGAGTTTCTCGTGTGATATAGCTACCCTCTTTTTCAAAGACTGACCTTAAGAGTTTGTCAGATGTTTCCCAATATAGGTGAATCCTATCCTCAACATTAAACCCTGCTTTCTTTCTCATTGACTGAACCTGACGAACTACTTCACGAGCCAGACCCTCTATCTTTAACTCTTCTGTTATTTTTGTATTGAGAATAGCTTTTTCTTTTCCTCCCTTTTCGTACTTTACCTTTTTCACGTTTACTTCCTCGGCAATGATTTTTTCCAACTCTTCGGGTAGTTCCACCCCTGAATATTTGAGAGATGAAAGCGGCTGCCTAACCTTAATACCTTTTTCGTTTCTGTCGGCAAGACCGGCTTCTACTATATTTCTCACTGCTTCCATCTTCTGACTTAATTCTTTATTTATCAATTTAGAGTCAGCCTCTGGATAATCTGTCAGATGTACCGACTCTTCTCCGGTCAGATTTTTATAAATTTCTTCTGTGATAAAAGGAGTAAAGGGCGCCATTAACTTAGCAAGTGTTGTAAGAACCTCATATAGTGTCTGATAAGCATTTTCCTTATCTCCATCATTCTCGCTCTTCCAGAAGCGTTTCCTAGAACGTCTGATATACCAGTTTGAAAGATCATCAACAAAACCCTGAAAAAGACGGGTTGTTTTTGCTAGCTCATATTTTTCCATACTACCATTCACATCCCTTATAAGAACATTTAGTTCTGAAAGTATCCATTTGTCCAACATGCTTTTTGTCTTTTTTGGATTTTCTTTTGGCTGCCACCCATCAATATTCGAATAAAGAACAAAAAATGAGTATGAGCTCCATATCATTCTGAAAATACCCCGATAAATTTCAGCCAGTTCCGACTCTTTAAAGTTGAGATTTTCCGCCAACATAACCGGTGAGGTTAGAAGATAGTAACGCATTACATCTGCACCATATTTATTGAACATATCAGTGGGATCGGGGTAGTTCTGAAGCTTCTTCGCCATTTTCTTTCCATCTTCTGCCAGGACTATTCCGTTAACTATTACATTCTTGTAAGCATTTTCTTTCTTTATTGCCGTGGCTATAACATGCAAATAATAAAACCACGCCCTAGTTTGATCGAGCCCTTCGGCAATAAAGTTTGCGGGGAAACTTTTCTCAAACTTTTCTTCATTTTCAAAAGGGTAGTGCATCTGCGCATATGGCATAGAGCCAGAGTCAAACCAAGTATCTAAAACATCTGGCACTCGAGTCATTTCTTTAGCGCATTTTTCACAAGGAAACTTGATTTTATCAACAACGTGTTTATGAATATCGGTAATCTTTTCTCCGCTCACTTTTTCTAGGTCCTGAACAGAACCAAAAACTTTCTTCTCTCCACATTCACACTCCCACACCGGGATAACAGATGCCCAGTACCTTTGCCTCGATATTGACCAATCCCTAGCACCTTCAAGCCAGTTGCCAAAACGACCCTCCTTAATATACTTAGGTGTCCAGTTGATATCCTTAGCTAGTATCAACATGTCCTTCTTTATCTTTGCAATAGAAACAAACCACGAAGTTGTCGCATAATTTAATAGGGGAGAGTCACAACGCCAACAGTGGGGATATGAGTGTTCATATTTTTCTTTTGTAAATATTAGGTTTTTCTTTGTCAGGTATTTAAGTATTTCAATGTCAGTTGCCATATGGTCGTCTCTCGCCTTCACGTCCAATCCAGCAAAGTCACTTGCTTCATCTTTAATCCTTCCGTCCATACCGACATGCTGGATAAATGGCAGACTATATTTCTTACCAAAGTCCATATCTTCCTCACCAAATGCAGGCGCAATATGCACAACTCCGACCCCTTCTTCTGTCGTCACAAAGTCTGCCGGATATATCTTCCAGCCATTTTCCCTATTCTCTAGTTTTTTATCGTTATAATAGTAGTCAAAAAGAGGCTTGTATTTTTTGCCGATTAAATCTTTAGCACTAGTGGGGGTTACACTACGGCTTAGCTCGTTAAGACTTGGTTCATTAAAAAGATACTCCCCAAGCCCCGTAAGTCTTTCGCTCGCCAAAATATAGCTCTCCCCCTTGTGTTCACCTTTAAGAATAGTGACTTTTACATATTCACTCTTTTCACCGACTGCGAGTGCTGCGTTTGCGATAAGCGTCCAGGGCGTCGTCGTCCATGCAAGCACGTATGTCTTTGGCTCGTCTATAAGCTCAAATTTTGCAATTACGGAAATATCTTTGATATCTTTGTAGCCCT
>JBBTZO010000068.1:0-9736 GCA_038061315.1 Patescibacteria group bacterium | reverse complement strand
AGCCCTCTGAAACCTCCATCTTAGAAAGTGTCGTTTCGCACCTAGGACAGATGTGCATAGAACGATATCCTTCATACACAAGACCTTTATCCCAAAGTTCTTTGAAAACCCACCAGACAGATTCCATGTAGTCAAGATCCATGGTTCTATAAGCATTATCCATATCAGCCCACCTACCAAGCCGTCCTATAACCCTTTCCCACTCTTTTACATAAGTCAGAACTTTTGAACGGCAATAATCGTTGAACTTTTCAACGCCTATCTCATCTTCAATCTGCTTTTTTCTAGTAACCTTTAAGTCTACTTCTGCAATGTTTTCTATCGGCAGCCCATGGCAATCCCAACCCCATTTCCGTTCAACATAGAAGCCCTTCATCGTCCAATATCTAGGAACCACGTCTTTCATGGTGTTAGCTACCAAATGACCATAGTGAGGCGTGCCTGTGGCAAATGGAGGGCCATCATAAAAACTATAGAGTTCTGTATCTTTACGATTCTCCATAGACTTTTCAAATGTTTTGTTCTTCTTCCAAAAGCCAGAGACTCTCTTTTCCATCTCGGGAAAGTTGGACTTCGGGTCAACTTTATTAAAACTTTTCATACTGCTTACTAATTATAAATAATACTAATCTACAAATTCTCTTAAACAAGGTCGAACCTTGTTGTACTCACAAGGTTCGACCTTGCAAGCAAATACTAAAAAATGCTTTCTTTTAAGCACATTTAATTATACTTTGTTTGTAGCTAACGGTCAATTTCAAAAACTTTGATTTTTGATTTCTGGCCGGTTTTAAGAGTTATTTCTGATTTTGGTACTTTAAAATATCCAGCGATTAATTTAATGACCGCCTCATTTGCCCGCCCCTCAACTGGCGGGGCTTTTGTGGAAACTATGTAGAGGTTTTTTTCTTCGTCAAAACTTACGGAATCTGTTTTCGCGCTCGTCCTAACCTTACCTTGAATTTTCATAACATCCGCAAAATCACATTTCTAATTATTTCTATTAGGATTATCACAATTATCGGCGAAAGATCAAGTGGAGAACCCTTTGGGTTGAATCTTCTGATTGGTTTTAGTATCGGTTCCGTTACATCAAAGACAAACTGTGTTAAGGGATTTTTAGCGCTCGGTATCCAGCTCAATATAATTCTTATGAATATTAAGACAAAAATGGCCGATGAAAGAAAATCCACAGTGTTAACAATAAAGGTGCTTGTGTTCATGCGTATATCACATTCTTTAGTTCAAACTCTGCCGGAACTTTTCCTATCCATGAGCCTATAACCACCCCATCATCCGTTGTTAATAGGAACGAGGGAACTGCCGTAATATCATAAACCTCAGCAATCTCTTTACCTTCACGGTCACCAATATCAAGCGTTTCTGCCTCTATATCACTTGTTTCCTTGATTCTATCTACGAGCTCCTGTGCGTCGCGCATTTCCGGAGCATCACCAGAAATAAATATTCTTAACTTCATGAAAATATTTTAACCTTTATAATCCCTTTGATGTTATCTGATATTTAAAATCATAACCAGTGTTTTTTGCGATTTTTTCTATATCTTACTCCTTACAAATGTATGATTCTCTTGGGAACTGAAGCTTCGGTAGTTTGCACCTCTAATACCTGCTCTTTTTGTTTAATCTTTCTCTGTTTTTTCTTAATAACAAAGTGAGCCCCGGTCGCACCCATGATAAGTGGTACTGTTAAAAGAAATGACCCGCCAATAATATATAAACTCTGATTATAAGATGCTTTTTTATCATAGGCTCCCATCACCTGAGTATCACTTTTATAAAAATTTTCGAAAGCTTGTTTTGCCTCTTGTTCTTCTATATATTCGCGAGTTCCTAAAACAACTCCACCGAGAACGTTGAACGAAATAAATACTATTATTATATACTTTATTAACTTATTCAAAACCCCTCCGGGGAAGGTTATTTTGTACAATTTAATAATAACACAGGAGCGAACTTTTGTGTCAAAATATTCTTTCCAATATTTCTGTCTTGCTCCTAACTATCAGCTCAGAATAAATATCTATCCTTAGTGCGACCATCGGATCGAAAGATACTTATCTTCTCCAGCATGATTTTTTTAAAGACTCTTAATGCGACTATCAGATTGAAAAGCGAGGATTAGATGAGTGAACTCTTTGAAAAGACCACTTGCCGAAGGCCGACCGAAGGAAGTTGTGGTTTTTCAAAGGTGAGCGAATCGTGATCCGACACTTTGAGATGCCGTCTAAGTCGCGATTTTTGTTTCTACTTTTTCTAAAAAAGTAGATAAATATAATGACTACTTTAGCAGTGAACGATTCTGGGCAAGCCAGAATGACGAAATTGATATCCTTCGCTATTGCCCAAGGATGACGCAAGGGATTTCTCCACTTTCCACTTTGTGGTATCGGTCGAAATGACAAGGAGGATTGAGCTAGTTAATCCCTAACTATCTCGGTTCCAATACCCTCACTCGTAAACACCTCATATAAAAGAGCATGCGGTATATTCCCATTTATAATGTGTATCTTACCGACTTTTTCCGACTGAACACAGTGAATAACTTTAGCTATCATCCCTCCTTTGATGTGCCTGTCTTCTATCATTTTATTTGCGGTATTTACGTCTAGGTGTGTAATTCTCTTTTTCTTATCATCTAAAACGCCGTCTACGGAAGTATGTATTATAAGCTTCTCGGCACCGAGCATCTCTGCTACAGATACTGCCATATCATCAGCGTTAATATTGCAAAGATTTCCTTCTTCATCCCATCCGAGTAGTGGCATTATGGGTACAAGACAGCCAACCATCATCTTGGCAAAAAGTGGATTTATAGTAGCGACCTTACCAACAAATCCAAGATTTTCAACTCGTTTTACTCGAATATAATCATGGGGTATTAGTTTTGTACTTATGTTGTGCTTACTAATCTCTTTGCGAATTTCTTTTGCAATGGCAGGAAATACCTTCTGGGCTGTGTCCAAGATCTCTTTTGAGGTTACGCGCATACCCCCCTTCTTTTCAAATGCTATATTCTTTTTGTTTAGCTCTTCATCAAGCTGTGGACCCCCTCCATGCACCACAACGGGGTGTATGCCGAGTGTACACAAAAGATCTATGTCTTCTGCAAGATTTATTATATTATCTTTATCTTGTAATAGTTCCCCACCATATTTCAATACGAAAACCTTCCCCTGAAAGTCTTTTAACCAGGGGATAGCCTCCAGAAAAATCTTTATCTTGTCTTCTGTTTTTTTCATTTTTCTTTAATTATGTGTGCTGAAACTACCACAACTTTACTTAAAATACTATGTCTTTTAGCACAAAAGTTGGCCTTATGTCTTGGTTATATATTTTCTCTTATTTGACAAGACTTCACATATTTATCCATGGTTTTTTGAATCTTTTCTAGTTCTGAAACCGTAAAACTCTTCTCAAGCTCATAGGTCTTGTTTAGAGTCTTGTCCGAACGAAAGTTCTGGATAAAATATTTATTCGCTCCCTTTATCATTTGACCAATTACTTCGAAGTCTTCTATCTTGTGAAGTCTTGGTAAAACGGTTGTCCTAAACTCATATTCAACCCCCGAATCCATAATAAGTTGGATACTTTTTTGAATGTTTTTGATATCTACGGGACCGGTTACTCTCTCATATTTTTCTAAAGTATTTTTAATATCCATGGCAACATAATCCACATTTCCTTCGTCTAGTATATCCTTCAAAAAGGCTGGATTTGTTCCATTACTATCAAGCTTTACCAAGTACCCCATCTCTTTAACTTTTGCTATAAAATGCTTCAAATCCTTTTGTAGTGTTGGTTCTCCCCCTGTGATGGTAACTGCGTCTAGGAGTCCTTTTCTTTTTTTCAGAAAATCAAATATCTCCTTTTCAGGAATAAGAAATTTCTTGTTTTTTATATCTACAAGATCCGGATTGTGGCAGTAGGGACAGCGAAAATTACAGCCCTGTGTAAACACAATGGCTGTAATTTTTCCCGGATAATCTATTAAAGAGTTTTTAACAAGACCTGCGATTTTCACTTTTTTCTCTTTATTCTTCTGGCATGCAGAACTCTAAACGATCAGAGTACTCGGCCTGTTTTGAGTCGTTCCACTGCTCCACAGGACGAATGTAGCCGACTACTCTTGAGTAGACTTCACATGGCTGTCTTTTTGATTCTAGCTCTTTGTCCATTTTTGCCTCCTTTTTATTTTTTATTTTTAAATCTATTATTTTCTTCCTGCTCCTACAAGCTCTACCATACTAACCTGTTCCTTACTATTATACCCTATTTCAGCATCACATTTTGGGCAATACTTATGCTCACCGGATAAGTACCCGTGTTTTGGACAAACACTGAAAGTTGGTGTAATAGTAAAGTAAGGCAAATGATAGTTTTCTGCAATCTTTTTAACCAACTTTTTGACCTGATTTGCATCTCCTATCTTTTCTCCTACGAAAAGATGTAATACTGTTCCTCCGGTATACTTTGTCTGTAGGCCGTCTTGTAGCTCAAGTGCCTCAAAAATGTCGTCTGTGTGGCTTACAGGGAGCTGTGATGAGTTTGTATAGTATGGCTTCGCACCAAACTTAACAGCTTCTTCATTTGCAACAACTATATCGGGATAAAGCTCCTTATCTTTGTTGGCAAACCTCCTTGTAGTACCTTCTCCCGGCGTTGCCTCCAAGTTGTACATATTACCGGTTTCATTTTGAAACTCTATCATTTTATCTCTGATATGATTCATTACTTCTTCAGCAAACTCTCTACCTTTTTTCGTTGCTATATTTTCCCATTGCATGAAGTTGACTATAGATTCATTCATACCCAGTATACCTATGGTATTAAAGTGGTTTTTCCAATATGCTCCCATTCTCTTTTTGATATCTTTTAGATAGTTCTTTGAATAAGGATAGAGCCCAGACTCTGTCATCCTCTCGATGAGCTTTCTTTTTATTTCAAGTGACTCCTTGGCTATCTCCATCAGCTCATCAAGTCTTTTGTAATAGTCTTTTTTATTCTTTGCCAAATATCCTATTCTGGGTAAGTTTATCGTAACCACCCCTATACTGCCTGTCAAAGGATTAGCGCCAAAGTATCCTCCGCCCCTCTTTCTTAGTTCACGATTATCTAAACGTAAACGACAGCACATACTTCTGGCATCATCCGGGCTCATATCAGAGTTTATAAAGTTTGAGAAGTACGGGATGCCGTACTTTGCTGTCATTTCCCAAACAGCATCTATAACAGGGTTATTCCAGTCAAAATCCTTAGTTATGTTGTAGGTAGGAATAGGAAAGGTAAATATCCTTCCGCTTGCATCACCTTTTGACATAATCTCAGCAAAAGCCTTGTTTATCATATTCATTTCTTTTTGGAAGTCCTTATATTTTTCTTTTTTGGCCTCTCCTCCTACGATGACATGCTCCTTAGCTATTGAACCCGTAGGAACAAGGTCCAATGTTATATTTGTAAAAGGTGTCTGAAATCCTACCCTAGTCGGAACGTTCATATTATATATAAACTCCTGCATAGCCTGTTTCACTTTTTTATAGTCAAGTTTGTCATATCTAATAAATGGAGCAAGTAGTGTATCAAAGCTTGAAACAGCCTGTGCCCCTGCCGACTCCTGCTGTGTCGTAAAAAGAAAGTTAACAAGCTGACCCAGGGCGGTTCTAAAGTGTTTAGGAGGAGCACTCTCAACTTTTCCTAAAACTCCGGTTATCCCCTGCGAAAGTAGGTCTTTTAAGTCCCACCCACAGCAATATGTGGAGAGGTATCCAAGGTCGTGTATATGAAGATCTCCGCCTTCTTGAGCTTTTTTTACCCTCTCAGTATAAACCTTACTTAACCAGTATCTTTGTATTACTCTTTCTGAAACAAAAACATGCATTCCCTGAAGAGAAAAGTTCATGTTTGAGTTTTCCTTAATTCTCCAGTCGCCTTTTGAAAGATAGTCCTCAACTAAGGCATCTGAGTCAAGCAGGGGTTTGATATCCCTCATTTCTGCATGCTGACGCCTATAAATAATATATGCCTTGGCTGTTTCCTCAAAAACGGATTCTAGGAGTACATGTTCTACGGCATCTTGTATTTGCTCAACCTGAGGAACATTTTTCTTATCAAATCTTTTATATAAATAGTAAGTTACTTTATCCGTAAGCTTTTTGGCTATTGCCTGACCAAACTCACCTGTCGCTTCCCCGGCTTTTCCAATAGCTATAGTTATCTTTTCTGGTTCAAAGCCAACTTCCTCACCGCTTCTCTTGCGTATTTTTTTAAAGGGCTCCTTCTTTAGATATTTTTTAGAAATATCTAACTGGCTTTGTTTTTCTTTTTGGGGAATATTTTTTGTCATCTCACCTCCACTTTGTCCTTCAGGGCTGTTTTCAACTCTTTTTTAAGGATTTTTGTTTTATATTAATGATATTGTTACGAAATTTTTTCAAGCTCCTTCTTAAAGCTTTCTACGTCTTTAAATGACTTGTACACTGACGCAAACCTTAGGTATGCTACATCGTCCATTTTTCTCAAACCTTCCAAAACAAAATCTCCAATTTTTGAACTTTTTATTTCAGATAGCCCCTGTGACTTTACCTTTCTCTCAATACTGTTTATAAACTCTTCAATCTGTACTGCTGTTATTGGTCTTTTTTCCAGAGCTTTCTCTATACCAATCACCATTTTTTCTCTCGAAAAAGACTCTTTTGTTCCATCTTTCTTAACAACTGTGAGCGAAGCCGTCTCAACTCTCTCATATGTAGTAAACCGAAAACCGCAACTCTCACACTCGCGTCTCCTTCTGATAACTTGCTCCCCCTCAACATTTCTTTTTTCAAGAACCTTGATCTTATTTGACTTGCATTCAGGGCAGTCCATTTTTCCCCTTTCGTTAAAAAAACCGCACCACTTATGGTGTGCAGGTAAATATTAGACCGCTATATATAGCGTGTCAAGTATTTTCTTTTCCACTTTTTATAAACAACTTTTTTGCTTTTACAGAGGTCTTTTTTTCTTTTCCACAGTTTTTTTAAACAACTATATTTTTTACACATCAAAAAATCCCCCGTGGGGGATTTTCTTTTTGAATTTCGAATTTTTAATTATAAATTATTAACCTATTCCATTCTCTTCCTAATGAATGCTGGTATTTCTAGTTCATCGTCAAGTTCTTCTTCCTCAAAAGTACTGTTATCTTCAAAAATAGTTTTTGCGGAGTCTATAGCCCCAACCGAGGTAGTCTTTGGCCCTTCAAACCCTGTTGCAATAACCGTTATTTTAAGTTCATTTGAGAGACTTGGGTCTATAACCGCACCGAATATGATGTTTGCCTCAGGATCAACAGCTTCTGTTATAACCTTAGCTGCTTCGTCAATCTCAAACATCCCAAGATCACTTCCGCCTGTTACATTAAAGAGAACGCCTTTTGCTCCATTGATTGAAAGCTCAAGAAGTGGAGAGTTAATGGCTTTTCTAGCTGCTTCTACAGCCCTGTTTTCACCGCTTCCTATACCTATACCCATAAGTGCTGAACCTGCGTTTGCCATAATCATCTTCACGTCAGCAAAGTCGACATTAATAAGACCGTGTACTGTTATTAGGTCAGAAATACCCTGTACACCCTGTCTCAAAACATCATCTACTACAGAAAATGCATCAAGCATGGTAGTTTTTTTCTCAATTGTTTGGAGTAGTCTGTCGTTTGGAATAGTAATAAGTGTATCAACGTGCTCTTTTAGCTCTTCTACACCTTCTTCGGCTGCTCTTTTTCTCTTTTCCCCTTCAAATGCGAATGGTTTAGTAACAAAACCTACGGTCAGTGCACCAACTTGTCTAGATATAGAAGCTACGACCGGTGCAGCACCTGTTCCGGTACCACCACCTTCACCACAAGTGACGAAAACCATATCAGCGCCCTTTAAGGCCTCTTCTATATCCTCACTTGACTCTTCGGCTGCTTTTTGACCAACTTCCGGGTCAGCTCCTGCACCAAGACCACGAGTAATAGTTTTGCCTATATGAATCTTTTTCTTTGCCTTACTGGCTTGCAAGTTCTGTGTGTCGGTATTTACAACAATAAACTCTACGCCTTTGACGCCTATGTCTACCATTCTATCTATAACAGTGGTTCCACTACCGCCAACTCCGACAACTTTTATTTGTGCAAATGCCTCCATACTGGGCTTTATTTCGGCCATATTATATACCCCTCATCCTTTAGAAAGTCTCCGGCGGAATGGCCGGAAATTCTTTTAAATTAGTATTAATTTTCTCAAACATCTAAGTCCAAATAACTTTTTTCAAACATCCGAAAATAAGTGTATATCTTTTTTATACTCAATGCAAGAGTTTTTTTGTTTTTGTACACATATTTTATACAATATAGTCTTAAAAATAACCTATTTTTTACTTTTGCATTTTTTAAAAACCGTGTTATTATTTGTGAAAAATAAAAAAAACAAACAGTACTTACTGTCCATTTTTCTTAACCTTTCCATTGTTTTTACATGTATCCTTGCGTACTTGAGATAAGTCTAAATCCTACGTCCAAAAGTACTACACTAATACATATTAGTGTAGTACACAAAGTTGAATATACTTCACTACTTTAGTTTAGTAAAGCAGTGGTAACTTTAGAAGAATTAGTACATTAGTATGCCTTAGTAACTATGGCATAAATGTTTTAAAGACTTTTTTGATTCTGTTGAAAGCCACACCTACTTGCCTACTTCCACCCCTATGTTCTCTTTCCTCAAGCTGGTATAGCATCAGTCCGACAGCAGCTGAGAATCTAGGATCATATACTTTATCAACCATGCCTTTTAGATTATGCGGTTTCCCTATCACACATGGCAGTTTTAAAATATTTTTAGCCACTTGGTCTATATCCTCTAGCTTTGCGCCACCGCCACTTAAGACTGCCCCGCCAGGAAGCTGACCATCACGACCTATCTTTCTAAGCTCATTTTTAACCATTGTAAACATTTCAGTAAGTCTTGCTTCTATAATCTCCGCAACATGTTTTCTTGGTATTATCCCTTCTTCGTTCATATCTATTTCAGAAAGATCTATCTTTTCCTTTTCTGGGACTGTCTTTGCAAGCGACGTACCGTACTTAATCTTAACCTTTTCAGCAACATCTATAGATGTTCTCAGCCCTATGGCAATATCGTTTGTGATATGAGCAGAGCCTACGGGTAAAACACTTACATAAAGTGGTCTTTCCTCTTCATATACAATGATTCCGGTAGTACTTGAACCGATGTCTAAGACTACACAACCAAGCTCCTTTTCACGCCTTGAGGCGACCGCCTTTGATGTAGCTAAGGGAGATGCAATAATATCCTCTATCTGTATACCGCCCTGAGAAACACATTTTTTCAAGTTTCTAGCGGCGGGCTGGGAAACGGTGACTATCTGAACTTGTCCTTCAAGCCGAACACCGGTCATACCAACAGGATCTTTCACCCCCTCTTGACCATCAACACTGTAAGTCCGCGGAATAACATGTAGGATTTCTTTATTTGTGGGTATTTGTACTGCCTGTGCAGCCTCATCTACCCTTATAGTATCCTCATAGGTCACTTCTTGATTTGCCTTACCGACTGCAACTACACCTTTTGAGTTAAAAGATGATATGTGGCTTCCATTTATATTTATAGTCGCTGAGTCAAGCTGTACTCCTGCCATTCTCTCAGCCGTTTCCATGCTTTCGGAGATACCGCTCACAG
>JBBTZO010000067.1:0-10257 GCA_038061315.1 Patescibacteria group bacterium | reverse complement strand
AAAATTATTTTTAAATTCTTTATTCGGCTCATCCTTTCTTTAAAAAAATCACGCTGGAGGGCATAGGCATAACAGCGCGGCGATCTTTTTAAAAAGTCAGTGGAAAACCTAAGAAGCTAAAAAAATAAATTCGTGCAAATTATTTGAACAGATTACCCATAAAAACACTTTACAACCTGTTGTCAGTATGCTAAAATGCCTTTACTAAACAGGAGTAAATAAAGTGTACAATAAACTTTTTGGGTCAAAAACCCGGGCAAAACTCTTATCTCTTTTTCTGAATAATTCTGATAATTCTTATTATGTCAGAGAGATAACCAGAACTATTAATGAACAAATCAACTCGGTCAGGCGCGAACTGGCAAACTTGAAATCTTTGGATATTGTAGTTTCACAAGGTAAAAAAGGTAAACTTTACTATAAGGCAAACAAAAAGTCAGATCTTTACCCAGATTTAAAGAAAATATTTGCAAAGTCAGAAAAAGAACAAACAAAAAAGACCGAGAAAGATATGGCCAAAACCGTCAAAAATCATGGAGATGTATCATATGCAGCACTGATGGGCTACTTCGTAAAAGATAACTCGTCTCCGATTGACTTTTTCATAGTTGGGAAGGTAAACAGACGAAGACTCAAAACTTTCGTCGCTCAACTTGAAAAGGAAGCAAAAAAAGAACTCAACTATTCACTAATGAGCCTTGACGAGTTCGAAAACAGAAAAGCGATGTTTGACAGGTTTATGACCGAGATTATGGCTAGCCCAAAAGATGTTCTTGTAGACTATATGGACGACAAGGGCAATACAAAGGGACTAAAAAGCTCTGTTATAAAGGAAGATAGTATAAATGGATAAAAATGTTTTAAAACTTGATGTTTCATTAATAATGGTTTTAAAAATTATTGGTAGTTTACTCTTTGTTTATTTTTTGTTTATCATCCGTGATGTACTTGTTCTTCTAATGATAAGTTTTATTTTGGCAGCAGCCCTGGAACCAGCAGTAGATAAACTACAGAAAAAACTCAAGTTTCCAAGGTGGCTTGGTGCTATATCCATATATTCTTTATTTATAGCTGTTGTCTATGTATTTATTAGTATAGTTGCTCCTATCCTAAGTGAGCAGGCGAAGTCGCTGATTTCAAACAAAGATGACTATATAGGGGATATACAGTCAACAATATCCTCTTTCCCTCAAAGTTACCAGAATCCTATCAGAAACTTTATTAGCGATATACCCTCAGAGATAAAAAGCTGGCAGGTTGGGGGCATATCTCATAGGGTTTCTGGGGTATTCTCCGGTATTAGCTCTTTTTTTGTTGTAATAGTGATAAGTGCATACATACTCTCTCTAAAAAATGGAATGAAGCAAACTGTATCCGCCTTTGTTCCTGAAAAAAGACGAGAACTTTTTATTAAAATATTTGGTGATATAACAAGAAAGGTAAGCCTATGGTTTCGGGGACAGATGTTACTTTCCTTAACCATTGGCGTTGTAACCTACATAGGTTTATCTATAATGCATGTACCATATGCCCTTGTTCTGGCTATGATAGCGGCATTTACTGAACTTATTCCAATAGTTGGACCCATACTTGGCGCTATACCGGCAGTACTCGTTGCGCTTTTTATAAGTCCCTTGATGGCACTTATCGTCGGTGCATTTTATGTATTTGTTCAACAGATGGAAAACCACATCTTGGTTCCACAGGTTATGAAAAAAGCAGTTGGTTTAAATCCTATTATAATAATTTCATCAATGCTTATTGGCGCAAAACTGCTTGGAATCTTAGGGATAATAGTAGCCGTTCCTGTAGCAGCCAGTATTAGTGTAATAATAAAAGAATGGCCAACCGGTAATTCAAAATTAAATCCGCCCAACGGACGGACGGGAAGTAAAAATTAAAAATTAAAAATTATAGTGCAAAGATAAAAATAATTGGCTAGAATAGAATTCGTAGATTAGGGTATCAATAAGTAATTAGTAAGGAAATAAATGGAAATTAGTCATATCGGACACTCGTGTTTTAAAGTTGTTGGAAAAAATCTAACAGTTGTTATTGATCCCTATAATCCGAAGTTGGGACTAAAAATGCCAAAGCTGGATGCTGATGTTTTAATACTGACACATGATCACTTTGACCATAACTACAAAGAGGCCATCAAGGGGGACTACCTGTTACTTGACTCTCCTGGCGAATATGAAGTCAGGGAAAGCTTTTTTCAAGGCATAACCTCGTTCCACGATGACAAGGAAGGCAAAGAGTGGGGAACTAACACCATTTTCACGATGGAGATTGACGGAGTACGCCTTTGTCATTTGGGAGATCTAGGAACGGAGTTAAGCAGCGAACAGCTTGAGGCGATGGATGGGGTTGATATTCTGATGGTTCCCGTAGGCGGCACCTATACGATAGACGCAAAAACGGCAGTAAAGGTTATAAATGATGTAAGTCCAAAGATTGTAATACCGATGCACTATAAAACTGCTGGGAGCACGAAGGACGATATAGCTTCTCTAGATAAATTCTTGGGTGAAATAGGTGAGGAGCCGGATACTTTAGAAAAACTAAAGATTATGAAAAAAGATCTCCCGGAGGAGATGAAGGTAGTTGTTTTAAAGAGTTAGAAATGTTGGAAATGAGGGAATTGTTGGAGTTGTCGTAACAAGCGAAGCGATTCAACAACTTGAACAGCTAGAACATTAGAACGAAAAATCAGGTCTTATGACCTGATTTTTGATTGAGTCTTTATGCATCTGGCGCAAGCTTTTACTTTCTTTTCCACGCCTTCAACCGAGACAGTAGTTTTTTGGATATTAGGAAGCCAGCGTCTCTTTGTTTTTCTGTGTGAGTGAGAGACGTTGTGACCGGTTATCGGCTTTTTACCGCAGATTTCGCATTCTCTAGACATTTTTTATCCTTAAGTATAATTTAATAAGTTGATAAACTAACCAGTAAATGTTAACATATTGAGGTTAAAAAGTCAATTTTATTTCGCCTTCAAGGTCGGACCTTGCAAGGCGAAAAGCAAGGTCCGACCTTGTTAAACATTAAGGAATGTATTTATGATTTTAAGCCTTCTTTTTTCAAATCCCGCTCTTTTTTTCACGTGGGTTCTAGCGCTTTTAGTTGCTATTACGGTACATGAGTGTATGCATGCTTGGACAGCCAACTATCTTGGTGACCCTACGGCTAAATATATGGGGAGAATATCTCTAAATCCAATAGTCCATCTTGATCTTTTTGGTACGATTGCGATTCTTCTTATTGGTATAGGATGGGGTAAACCGGTACAAATAAATGAAAACAACTTCAAAAATCCGCGCCTGGGCTCTGCTATAACCTCTCTTGCGGGTCCGCTTTCAAACATGGCGATTGTTGTGATATTTCTGACATTCATAAGGCTTGGTTTTATCACAAATACGGTATTACTTCCCATATTTGCAACAATAGTGCTAGTAAACATAATCCTGATGGTATTTAATCTTATTCCTATACCACCGCTTGATGGCTCTAAGGTTCTATATTATTTCCTCCCCAGAAGCGTTGATATTGAAAAGCTTGAAACATATGGACCATTTCTGATATTGGGTTTATTCATTTTTGGACGAGGGGCTTTAAGTTTGCTTATTGCCGTTGTGATTGGCCTGATATCCTCCATTACCGGCGTACCAATCGTAGATTTAACACCTTTTTAAATAAAAAATGGTCGGGGAGAGAGGATTCGAACCTCCGATCTCAGGACCCCCAGCCCTGCGCATTAGGCCAGCTATGCTACTCCCCGCACTAGTTAATGATTATAACATTTATTGGGTTGGATTTTAATGGGAGAACTTGCCAAGGGACAGTCCCTTGGCAAGGGTTTGTCTACTTGTTTTAACTGGTGTATAAGGTAAAATTTTACTATGGATATAATCAAGCCACAAAAATTGAAAAAGGGAGATACCGTTGGTATTGTCTCTCCGTCAAGCTATGTCCCAAAGGAATTGCGAGATCAGTTTGATATTGGCATTAAGAAACTAGAGAGTTATGGGTTGAAAGTCAAGATTGGCAAACATGCCTTAGATCAATATTTTTATAGTGCCGGTACTCGGGAAGACAGAATCGAGGATTTTAATGCAATATGGGCAGACCCTGAAGTAAAGATGGTCCTAATGTCGATTGGCGGGGAAACTGCGAATCATATTCTCGATGGCATTGATTACGAAAGGATAAAGGAAAATCCTAAGATTTTTTGCGGGATTTCAGATGGAACAACCCTTTTAAATGCTATTTTTGCAAAAACTGGTTTGATAACTTATCACGGCCCTGATTTGATTTTTACATTTGGTAGAAAAATGGCAAAACTATACGAAGACAATTTTATAAAAACATTGTTTGAAGGTGATGTTGGACAGATTTCACCAGACTCAGAATGGGAACACCAAGAAGATAATAATCTTCAACCGAGAGGATGGAGATGTATTCGCAGTGGCAAGGCCAGTGGCACCCTTGTGGGCGGCCACTCCTCATGTTTTAGCAATATTATGCTGGCTGGTTATGCGCCAGAGCTGGAAGGAGCACTATTATTTCTGGAGGGAACGCATCCTGTCGCAAATCTTGATAAGCAACTTACCACCTTAAAGCTAAATGGAGTTTTTGATAAAATTGGAGGACTTATTATTGGATGGTTTGAATGGTCCAAGATGGAAAATAGAAGTGAGAATCGGGAAGTTGCCGATGTGGTCCTAGAAATTACAAAGGAGTATTCATTTCCTATACTTGAAATAGAAGAGCTAGGACATAATGTTGAAAACTACATTTTTCCAATTGGCTGCAAAGCTACGATTGATGCAGATAAAAAGTATTTCTCAATTGATGAAACGACGGTTTTATGAAGGAGTGGTCATTAAACAACACAAAAGATTTCTTTATAACTCCCACTTCACCCTTTCATTTTGATGGTACCTTTCACAAACCCTCTCATTTTCCTGATAAACTTACTGATTGGGAAGAAGGAAAATACTGGCAGACTATGCGAGTTGGTAAAAGAATCTTTGGCTTGAAGATTGAAAGAGAGGAGTCAATCGGTAAGCCGAGATTAAAAGTTACTGTTTTTTATGACCAAGATATTTCTCAAAAAGAACTAGATTTCATTAAAAAAGAGATCATTTGGCGGTATAGTTTAAATGAGCATTTATCTGAATTTAATAAGTTAGCTGAAAAAGATAGCAGATTTGCTCCGATTTTCAAAAAGTGGTTGGGAATGAGAAACTCAAGCGCCCACAATCTTTATGAACTTTTGATTGTTTCTATAGTTTTACAAAATGCTACCATTAGACGAACCGTGCAGATGATGGATGCTTTGCTTGAGAGTTATGGTGAAAAGATAAATTTTGATAGTAAGGGGCTTTATATAATTTGGTTGCCCGTAGAATTAGAAAAGGTTACTGAACAGGATTTAAGAGATTTGAAAGTTGGTTATAGAGCCAAGTTTATAAAAAGGTTATCTCATGATTTTGCAGAGGACAAAGTTGAGGAACTGAAATTACGAGAGATGCCACAGGAAGAAGCCAAGAAAGAGTTATTAAAACTGTATGGGGTTGGGCCTGAAACAGCACGAATATTGCTTTTTGAAGTCTGTCATTGTAATGATACCTTCGATCATATTGCTCCATGGCAACAGAAGATTTATTCTCGGCTGTTTTATGACAAACCCATGATTCCAGCAGAAAAAATCAGAGATGATATTAAGAAACAGTATGGTCAATACGCTATGCTAGCAGTTCATTATATTTGGGAAGATATTTTCTGGAGAAGGAAAAATGAAAAGATTGATTGGTTAGAGAAGGAAATCAGGCTATAATTATTAAATGAAAAAAGTAGTAATTGCTGGAAGCACCAGTTTAGAAAAAGAGATGAGAAAATGGGTTAATTTTTGGAATAATCAATCAGGGTGTGAAGTTATTGATTGGCCAAATCCTATAGACGAAGATGAATTCATGCAATTTTATCCCAAAATACACAGAGAATTTTTTGAAAATATAACACTGGCAGACATCGTTTTTATAGCCAATGAAGATAAAGATGGTATCAAAGGCTACCTTGGCGCCGAAACTTTTGCTGAACTAGCCTTTGCAGTGTCGCAGAATCTTGTTTACAGGAAAAACATTAAGGTAATCCTTGCCAAAATGCCTTCAGAAAAAGTACAATCAATTGATGAAATAAATCTCTGGTTAAAGTTGGGATGGATAAAAATATATAATGAATAAAGTAATCATCTACACAGACGGAGGAGCGAGGAACAATCCGGGACCGGCAGGGATTGGGGTTGTTCTTTATGATGAAAAAAAGAAGATTATGGAAACCTATAAAGAGTATATTGGAGAAGCGACAAACAACCAAGCGGAGTACAGAGCGCTCTTAAAAGGACTAGAGCTAGCCGAGAAGTACATGGATTCCCGCCTGCGCAGGAATGACAAAGGGGTTGAAATAGAGTGCTTTCTAGATAGTGAACTAGTTGTGAAACAACTCAATAAAGAGTACAAGGTTAAAGACCCGGACCTTCAGGTTCTATATAGTCAGATTCTAGATTTAGTCATATTTAAAAATATCTCATTCAAACATGTTAAGAGAGAACAAAATAAGCTAGCCGATAAACTAGTCAATGAAGCAATAGACGAAGCTTAGTTTCCGCAGAAGTCTTTGTTTTTCCAAACTGTATAGTTCTCAAACTCCTGTTCTGGGGTGTAGTTGTTTAGCATATAGAGGATGATTTTTTTGTTTTGGTAATAGAGGCTATTTTCATCTTTTGAAATAATCCAGTATTTAGGTTTTGACTTTTCTAGATCATCTATAAATGTCTGGCTTAGATTAAAACCATAGTTGTCTCTCTCATCAAGGAGTAGGACACTGGCTGAGATAAATCTGGAGCCGGAGTCACGTTCGGCCATTCTATAAAGAACGGCCCCATAAGTGTAGGCAACTATTTTATCGTTTTTGTCCGAGTTAGCCTTCACATAGTTTGCGATTTGTTGATATTCACTTAGTTCGCCCTTAACCGGTCCTGAAAAGGAGTTCAGTAATTGTTTAGAGGACATGGCAAATGATACCGCCATACCGCCGAGAAGAATCAAGGTAATTATGAGATTTTTGGGCTTTGCGATTTTTAAGAATATGTCTTCGCCATAGGCAAATATAAGCACAAATATAGGCATAGAAATCAGGAAGTAGTAGGGGTAGAAAGAGCCGATACCGAATCCGATAAAAAGTGCACTAAGAAGAGCAAACAAAAGAAAGCGATACAACATATTAGTTTTAATTTTCTTAAAATCTTTAAGGAAGTTTACAGTGAAGATAGCAAGGGGGACCAGAAGGGGCAGCATTATAAAAATAAAGATGCTTTGCGGTGAAACGTTTCCGCCCCAGGCACTTTTGGCATAAGCCGATGAGAAAGCAAAAGATGCAACCCAGAAATCTTTTAACGCATTTTGTGAGTTGAAGTAAATAACCCAAAAAGCGGTTTGCAAGAGAAAGGCAGACCCAAAAACAAAATAGTTTATTATAAACTTTTTGATGCTTTTGTAGCTCATGAGTAAAATCTCAATCAGTTTGGGTATACTAAGGAGTGAAAAGTTTGGTTTTAGGTAAAAAAGGACTGAAAGGCAAACACCTGAAAGGAAAAGACTTGTAAGTTTTTTATCTTTATAAAACTTGAAAAATGTAAGAAACATGAGAAGTAAAAAGATGAGGCCTATGTTTTCAGTGTTATTACCACTGGAGGCAAACTGGGCGAGGTTTCTCCAAAAAACATATAGGAGCAGCGCAATCTTTGTAATCTTTTCGGCATTTTTTCTAAAGAATTCTTTAGAGAAAAGATGTACCAGTTTGTAGAAAAGGAATATATCAAGAAGAGTGAGGGCTGTTAAAAATATGCGATGCAAGAGAAGATTCTCGCCAAAAACTAGATGCATAAACGCATTAACCTCAAAAATTAGTGGCGGTTTATGGTCCCAAGCATCAACATAAAGCAGTTGTCCGTTTGCTATAGCCTTGCCGACATAGTAGAAAATCCAGTGATCTGAGTCATAAGGATAAAACCATACGGCCATCCGCACCACAACAAAAACTAAAACTAAGAATATCCAAAACACCCTTTTACTTTCGAGAAATTTATTAAAGTAATCCTGAACTTTTTGCATAAGTGAATTCTATCAGAAAACTCTTTAAGTGTCATGCTGACCTGCCTCAGTTCTAAACGAGCTTAACCAAAATTAGACCTCATCACCAGAATATATATTATAAAACAAGTACTACACTAATATGTATTAGTGTAGTGATGACCAAGAGACTACAATGGAGCAACAAAGCAACTGGCTTTACTAATTTAGTTTAGTAAGGTGGGAACAGAAGTTTTTGTTTTGAAGGTCGGACCTTGTGAGTGACAAGGTCCGACCTTCTTGAGCAAGATTTGAAGATTGGAATTTGAAGTTTGACTGATTATTGTTTCTTGCTTCTTGGAATTTTAAAAATTGTGCTATAATGGAATCTATGAAAAAGATAAAGGGGATTTTCAAAAACAAACTCGTCTTACTTTTTGTGGGAGCACTTATCATTGGTTTTGGTGGTGCGGTACTATATCTATCTCAGACCGATAAACCGAAGAAAGAGGAAAATAAACAAGAGGAGACAAAAAAAGATGAGGGTGCAGAAAATCAAACAGAAAAGGGAAATCTACCGACAGAGCAGTCAACACCCAAAGCCCCGGCACCAGTTCAGGAAAAGGCTCCAACCGGAAACTTAACTAGCTTGGGTAATCTGGTATCTTCAGTAACAGCACAAAAGTCTGTTTCTGATGATAGTATTGCCATACTTTTCTACCTGGAGAGCGCAGGAGCATTTACTGTTCAGGAAAAGGTTGGCAGTGCTTGGCAGACAACTATGGAAAATGTGAGCTATGCCGGCAGAGGAGGTCTCCAGGCCGGAACGCTTGCGTCTGGACAAGCTTCAAAAACCCTAAGAGTCTTAAAAATAGAAAACGGCAAATATACAGCTGTAACAAAAGAATTTACGGTAAATCGGGCAGAAGTTGAAGCGGCTTTAGGGATTAAAACATACAATTAACTACTAACTACCAATGATACATATATACGAATTCTTGAATAGTTCGCATGAAAGAAATAGCTATCTTAGATGAGAATTGGTAAATTAGTATTATTTGTAATTAGTAAAGTAACTCCGAAGGAGGTTGAATGAGGGTAGCGATTAATGGTTTTGGAAGAATAGGCAGACAGGTCTTCAAGGTATTTACAGAAAAGTACCCAAACATTGAAGTTGTAGCGATCAATGACCTAGGCGACAACAAGACACTAGCCCATCTTTTGAAATATGACTCAAACTATGGGATTTTTAATGCGGAAATAACATCAGATGCAGGCTCCATCACGGTGAATGGCAAGAAGATTAAGGTACTTGAAGAAAAAGAGCCGGCCAACCTTCCCTGGAGTGAACTCGGAGTAGATGTGGTGATAGAATCTACGGGATTTTTTACCGATGGCGAAAAAGCAAAGACGCATCTTGGAGCAGGAGCAAAAAAAGTGTTAATATCGGCACCGGCAACGAATCATGATATAACTATCGTTCTCGGTGTAAATGAAGACAAATATGATAAAGAAAAACATAATATTATCTCAAATGCTTCTTGTACTACAAACGGTCTAGCACCAATAGTAAAAGTTTTGGTTGATAACTTTGGTGTGAAGCGAGGGTTAATGACCACGGTTCACTCATATACAAACGATCAGAGAATACTAGATTTGCCTCATGAGGATTTGAGGCGTGCTCGTGCTGCAGCACTCAATATTATTCCTACATCTACCGGAGCAGCTAAAGCACTAAAAGAAGTAATTCCCGAGGTAGAGGGTATACTGGACGGCATGTCGCTCCGTGTGCCTACTCCAACTGTTTCTGTAAATGATTTAGTAGTTGAACTGAATCAAGATACTACCATAGATGAAATTACCGCCAAAATGAAAGAGGCTGCAAGTGGGAGCATGAAGGGGTATCTGCAAGTATCAGATGAGCCACTCGTGTCCATGGACTATAAAGGCAACCCGTACTCTTCTATTTATGATAGCCAGCTGACAAAGAGTATTGGTGGAAATTTCTTTAAAATAATCGGTTGGTATGACAATGAGTGGGGATACTCGAATAGGTTGGCAGACTTGGCAAATTACATTGGTAATTAATAGCTATTGGCATCAAAGCTTACTTAATCATAAA
>JBBTZO010000066.1:0-5751 GCA_038061315.1 Patescibacteria group bacterium | reverse complement strand
AAGAGCAAAAGGCATCGGATATGATGCAGCAAAAGACGACTACAAAGATATGATAAAGGCAGGGATTGTAGATCCGGCAAAGGTTACACGGTCAGCTCTTCAAAATGCCGCCTCTATTTCAGCACTATTTCTGACGACCGAAGCAGTTGTAGCAGAGCTTCCTGAAAAGGAAGAGCCGCAAATGCCAGCTGGCGGTGGAATGCCGGGAATGGGATACTAAAGCGTAGCGAAACCCCGCACTTTGAAATAGTGCGCGGGCTAGGAAAATTTCCAATTAAGAATTTCTAATTTCTAATAAAAACTCACCCTGAAAAATGGGTGAGTTTTTTAACCCCTTCTCTGTCATCCTCGAGCGAAGCGAAGGATCTCAAAAATAGATTCTTCGGGCTTTGCCCTCAAGAATGACAAATTTTTGACGGGTGATTTTGAATATGGTCAAATGTCTATTTCTATGATATAATCACGTTTACGTTTGGTAATACACTGTCACAAAAGACCAAAGGAGGAGTCGTGTATAGTGATGTTGATCCTAGGATAGTTCTTGTAGTGGCCCTATTAATTTTCGTTCTTCTGGTAGTGGTTGCATTTTATTGGCGCAGAGCCAATAAAAAGAAAAACGATCTCGAGTTGCTATTAAAGGAAGCGGAAGAGGCATACGAGAGACGTGGGGAAACAATAAGCTTCCTTCGTTATGGTCTCTACGAAGCAGAGCTTCCGGCTCAGATTGACAAGGATCGCCTACCGGCAAACACCAATCTTCGTGAAGCTTACGTACGGGTAGTGCCCGAAGAGCATAAACAAGCTGCGGGCGTTGAGTTTGACTATTTTTCCGCATTTCCGAAGAGGCCTCAGATGATTAGGTTTTTCGTGGCAAGTGAAGGCCACCTGAACCTTATCTTCTCAGAGCTTAGGCAGGAGAATAGTCTCTACGAGATAATCGCGACAGCAACAAAGGAACTGTGCTGACAGGTGAGTTGGTGTAGCGAGGCTGAAACCGGCATCATAGTTTGAATCTTGGGGTGGACCGATCACATTGGTCCGCCCTTTGGCTTTTCATAGGAAGGAATTTATGCTATAATGATGGTCTTACAAAGGTAAAAGATATGAAAGCTATAATTTTGGCCGGAGGATATGCAACCCGGCTCTGGCCTCTAACAAAAAAACGTGCGAAACCACTCTTGCTTATTAATGGTAAGCCTATGGTAACGCATATTGTTGAAAAACTCCCGCATAATATGGAGGTTTTTTTAGTTACGAACATGAAGTTTAAGAAGGACTTCCAAAATTGGCAAAAAAACTTAGGAAGAGATGTAAAACTAGTCTTTGATGACGCCCGAAAAGAAGCTGAAAAGCCAGGAGCTCTAGGTGCGATAGCAAATACGATTCGAGATGAAGGCATAGATGAGGATGTGATAGTTCTTGGTGGAGATAACTACTTCCAGTTTTCTTTTAAGGATTTCATCAAAGAGTACAAAGGTATTCCTTTGATCTGTGCATATGATATAGGCAACATTCAGGATGCTAGCAAGTTTGGAGTGCTAAATACTAAGGGTCAAAGGGTAGTAAGCTTTGAAGAAAAGCCCAAGAAAGCAAAGTCGACACTAGTAAATACACTTTGTATGGTTGTGCCTCAGAAGTCATTTCCCCATCTCTTTGAATTCGTAAAAAAACATAGCGACAACACGGGTGAGTTTGTGAAGTATTTAATTAAGAAAGATAAAGTGCAAGTTCATATTACAAAGAAAGATTGGTTTGATATAGGGTCGTTTGAAGGATACTTGCAGGCACATAGAAGTGTAGCAAAGGAGCGTGATGGGGATGATAACTTTTATGGAGTGGACTTTGTTGGCAAAAACACCCTGGAAGGGAAAGTATTTATAGACAAGGGAACAATGATAAAAAACTCCTACCTAAAAGACTGTATTATCTTAGGAGATTGTAAAATTGTGGATTCTCGCATCACAAACTGTATAATAGACAGGAAAGTTAATATTAACGGTTGTACAAGGAAAGATGAAATACTGGAAGAAAAGTCGATTATTTGTAAAGGCGATAAGTGTAAGGTGTCAATAAAGTGATAAAGTTTGATTTCAATAGTTTACAGCCGAAAAAGGACGAGATAGAGGTTTTCAACGAGGCCGACTTTAGCCTTACTCGGGTTCAGCCGGATATGGACAGGATTTTAGAGACGGCTGGTAAGTATGGTGATGTTAAAAATCTGATTATCGTGGCGCGGGGCGGTTCTATCTCTACTTTCCGCGCTTTCTGGCACGGATTCGGAAAGTATATTTCCGAGAAGAAAGTTTACTTTGTAGATACGGTTGATCCGGATTACATTTTTTATGTTAAAGACAAATGTACACCGAAAGACTCCCTTGTAGTTGCCATTTCCAAGTCAGGAACAACTGTGGATGTTATAGAAGATGTGCTTGGTTTCTCAGACTTTACTCAAGTCATTATTACAACTGAAAATGATAATCCTCTGCATAAAATAGCCAAGGAAAAAGGATACGATGTGCTTCCCCACCAAGATATTGGTGGAAGATTTTCGGGGCTTACCGAAGTATCGCTCTTTCCATCTGTTCTTTGTGGTCTGGATATTTCCGAAATCAGAAAAGGAGCTACTCAAGCCTACTCTGACTTTGAAAAAGGATTGAATGATGCTAAGAAGTTAGCGCTAATAGTCAAAGATTTGTCAGGTGTCGGATATGATGAAATATTTTGGCCGATTTACTCAAAAAAACTGGTGGCATTTTCCGAACTCATTGCCCAACTGATTAATGAGAGTGTATCAAAAGAAGGGAAGGGCATAAGTGTGGTTTTGGCAGAGGGACCAGAAAGTCAGCACTTCTTAAATCAGAGATTTTTTGGTGGTCCGAAAAATATGATAGGCTTCTTTACAACGGTAACAAGTTTTGACGAAGAAGAGACGGTAAAAGTACCAGAAGGTCTTAAAGGCACCAAACTGCGAGATGGAAATGAAGGCAACTTAGACGGTATAAAGCTGTCTGATAGCATGAAGTTTGAGCTAAAGGGGACATATGATGAGGCAAAAAAGGCTAAAATACCGTCCGTAAAACTTGAACTAGACAGAGTAGATGAGTCGGGCCTAGGTTACTTTACAGCATTTTTGCATGTTTTCGCCATTTATCTTGCTCGGGCATTTGAAGTCAACCCATTTGACCAGCCGGAAGTTGAGGGATCAAAGAAGATTAGTTTTGAGGCAAGAAAGAACAAAGGTTACTAATTACGAATGATACTAATATACGAATTCTCGAATAGTCTGATATAATGTCATAACAGAAAGTTTGATGGAAAAGCCTTTAGTTTGGCATTGAAGGTGAATTTTGGGCAAACGTTACCTAAACAAGAATAAGTATATTCGTATTATTAGTAATTGGTAAAAGATGAATGAAGTAGAAGAGATTAAGGATAAGCTGGATATAGTGGACTATGTCGGGCGAGTAGTACAGCTTAAAAAAACGGGCCAGAACTACAAAGGCCTGTGTCCTTTTCATAATGAAAAAACACCATCGTTTATTGTAAGCCAGGATAAGCAGATATTTCACTGTTTTGGGTGTAATGAAGGCGGTGATATCTTTGCATGGGTAATGAAGACTGATGGAATGGAGTTTGTAGAAGCTATGAAAAAGTTGGCGGCGGACGCCGGTGTGACACTGGCTAAAAAATATAGTCCCGAAAAAAATGATGCCCGAGAGAAACTATTTGATATTAACGAAGAAGCTTGTGAATTTTTTGAGAAAAACCTAAAGAGTACTGATGGCAAAAAAGCTTTAGATTATTTTAAGAAAAGAAAGCTGACTGACAAAACTATTCGCGAATTTCGTCTTGGTTATGCTCCAGGAGGAAATGCCTTGATTAAAAAAATGATAGTAGAAGGATATGAAAAAAAGGACTTGATAAGTGCCGGTGTAGCAAAAGTTACAGACGGGCAGCTTGTAGACCAGTTTAGAAATCGTGTTACTTTTCCGATAATAAATACCGGTGGTAGGGTAGTGGGTTTCTCGGCTCGGGTCTTAGGTGATGGACTGCCCAAATATATAAATACCGCATCAACAGATATTTATGATAAGTCAGGTATTCTCTATGGGATTCATCAGGCAAAAGAGTCTATGCGAAAGCAAAACCATACTATAGTCGTTGAGGGCAATATGGATGTTATTGCCTCTCATCAGGCGGGAGTAAAAAATGTGGTTGCCTCAAGCGGGACGGCTCTGACAGAGAGACAACTGGATATTTTAAAAAAATTCAGCCCAAATATAAAGTTAGCTTTTGACATCGACCCGGCTGGCGATATGGCTACGAGACGAGCGATAGAAATGGCATTCCAAAAAGGAATAAACATAAAAATTATAGAGATACCGGAGGGAAAAGATCCTGCCGATGTAGTCCAAAAAGATCCAAAAAAGTGGATAGAAGCGGTCAAAGAAGCGATGTATGTGATGGACTATCTCTTTGAAAAGCTGTTTACGCCTGACATAGAAAAAGATATTTTGAAAAAGAAAAAAGCCACTCGTGAGTTTATATCTTTCATTACAAAAATAGATGACATGATAGAAAGAGACCATTATATAAAAAAGTTGGCCGATAAAATAAATGTAGGCGAGGATGCGGTGAGAAAGACTTTAGACAAAAACAAAGAATCTTCTAAAAAACACATGGAAGAACCAGAGAATAAAAAAAATAAATCTCAAGGGTCTAGGGATAAAGTAGAAGAGAGACTCCTCGGTATAGCGTTTAACAACAAAAAAAGTCATAAGTTTCTTTTTGAAAACATGGAATTAGATGATTTCAAAAGTGAGGAATCGTTTGTGCTTTACAAAAAGGCAAAAAATCACTATAATGCAAATAAAGTTTTTGATCTGAAAGGTTTTAATAAGCTTCTTACTGGCGAGGAGGCTAAAAGTTTCAATGTCTTGCTTGTAAAAAATGAGCTCGAGACAGAAAATCTTAACGAAGATGAAGTACAGGAAGAGGTTTTCTATCTGGCTAAAAAAATTAAACAGCTAAACGTTGCAGACGAAAAAGCTAATATAGCCTTAGAAATTAAAGAAGCTGAAAAAAGAAAGGACGATAAATGCGCAAAGGATCTGATAAAAAAGATGCAGGAACTCCTAAAAAAAGAGCAAAATCTGTAGCAAAAGACGTAAAGAAAAAAGTTATTAAAAAAACGACTCCAAAAAAGGCCGTGAAAAAGGTGGTACCTAAAAAGGCTGCAAAGAAAACCGTGACAAAGAAAGTTTCACCCAAGAAAACAGCCAAAAAAGTTACGCCCAAAAAGACTATGAAGAAGGTAGTGACAAAAAAGGCCGTAAAAAAATTAGTCCCAAAGAAGGTTGCAAAGAAAGCTGTATCTAAAAAAACCGCGTCAAAAACGGTCAAAGTATCATCTAAGAAAGTATCAAAAAAGACTGAAAGTAAAAAACCTGTTTTAGATAAAACTTCCGGAAAATCTATAGAAACAAGAGAAAAAGAGCTTGTTACGAAGGGAAAGTCGCAAGGATTTGTGACTCAAGATGAGATAATGGCTATTTTCCCTGAAGTTGAAGAGAATGTGGAACAGCTTGATGAGATTTATGCTACTTTGAGCGAAAAAAATATAGATGTTATTGATAGTCGGGAAAAGATGATATGGGGAGGTGACGACAAGGGAGCAGATGAAAAAGCACTACCAGAAGTGAGTGACTTTGCTGATGACTCGGTTAGGATGTATTTAAGGGAAATAGGGAA
>JBBTZO010000065.1:0-7204 GCA_038061315.1 Patescibacteria group bacterium | reverse complement strand
GTCACGGGCAGATGGAGCTGGGGAAGCGGGAGTGTGCCGCGCAAGCCGGGTGAAACGGCTGATGATAGGCTTAGAGAAAGCCTCTCAGCTCTTCGTCCTGCGACAAAAGATGAGTATGTCTTGTGGTTTCGGGGTTACCGTGCGATGCACGGTGATGCCAACATCGAAGTAGTCCAGGAATCTTTTCCCGAAGGTGAGTTTTTTATCACTATCAGGAATGGAATTATTCGCTTTGACTGCTCGATACATCTGCGTATCATCGTACTGCCGGAGCATAGCATCATATGTCAGAACGACTGCTCCGTACGGTTCTCCTACACGGGGTACTCGGTTAGTGAGGGAGAGAGGGTTCCTCTCTACGACGATATGGAGCTTTAACGCTCCATACTCCCCGAGTGCTCTAAGCAGAAAGAGGAGGCGATCCCCCAGATCGCCTCTTTTACTTTTATCTCAAAGCATTATAATAGGAATATGTCATTTTCATTGCATCATTTTATTCACACTCACGAGATAGACAAAGAAAAACAGGCGAAACTTCATGAGAAGCCGTTTGTTAGGTTTATAGATAAAGCCGTTTTTATAGTTGCCTTTGTGGGGCCTCTGACTACTGCTCCTCAGGTCTTCCGAATCTTTCAGACTCACAATGCACAAGATATTTCTATAACAACTTGGCTTTTATTTATGCTGGTACAGGGATTCTGGCTTCTCTACGGTATAGCTCACAGGAATAAACCTATTATTATAAGCAATTGTTTTTGGCTTTTCTGGCAATCTTTGGTTATTATTGGCGCGATAATTTATTAGAAACATAATTATTATGGGTTTATCTGAAAAAGTAAAAGTAAAGAAAATTAGTAATCATCAAAGCATATTTCTCTTGGAGTCTGTTTTTAAAGACGAGATTTTAATAGATTTTAGGGATGAACTAAAATTTTTAGGCAGACCGACAAGAGAGTCTCTACAAATTTCTTTTGACAAACACGTCGATGGAACGCCAAACAATGTAGCCTTTTTAAATCACGAATGTGAGCCCACGTCATATTTTGATGCTCAAGAACTCTGTATCAAGTCAATGAGAGATTTGGATGAGGGGGCAGAAATCACAGTTAACTATCTTGCCACTGAATATGACATGAGTAATAAGTTTGAATGTGATTGTGGCGCTGAGAATTGCTACACCGTGATCAATGGATTCAAATATTTGAGTGATCAGGAAAGGGCTAGAATAAAACATCTGGCAGCTTATTTGGAGCATAGTTTAGGGGTTAATAGTGTGGGAGGAATTAAGGAGCGAGTATGAGAGACATGAAAAAAGATAAAAATTTAATAAATAAGAAACACTGGCCTAAAATCCCAATTGTAAAGATAAAAAGCATTGAAGGTGCAAAGAAGTTGACTTCTGGCTTGTCTATGGAAGAAGGGGAAAAGATTGTTGTGAGTTGGAAAGATATTGCTGTTTTGAAAGTTTCTCCAAAAACTCCATTCTACCTTGGATTCATGGTTGGTTCACATTGTCAATTTTTAAAGTATGACACAGAAACAGAAAACGGGATGTTTGGTATGAGAATCGGTGGTGAAAATGTTTCATTTTTTGTGTTGCCGAAAGATTTAGAAACGGAGATGAGGTTAGAACTTGTAGAGATGGTAAAAATAGACCACCCGAAGTATAAAAATCTGTCACTGTATTAGATGATTCTTTTTGTGCTATAATTTTCTTATGAAAGAAGACTTTCCGGGACAAAAGAAAAAAGAAAAAATGATTAAAACTTTCAGGAAAAATATCCTGACTCTTTACAGGAAGGGATTAAAGTTTTTAGTATTACTTGGTGTTTCAATCTTTTTTATGACTTATATTAGTCAGCTTGAGATTCTGTCGGTTATATCAAACTATATAAATATAGCGGCTCTTCTCGGTATCATTTTTTCCCTTTCCTATGGCTTCTATGTTTGGATGACTTGGTATTACGATGTTTATATCCTTACAAGCGAAAGAATGATAGAGGCCAAACAAAAGGGGGTATTTAACCGTGAGGTGAAAGAGATAGACCTGGAAAAGGTACAGGACATAACCTATAGTGTGTCGGGTTTTCTATCTACGGTGATGGAACTTGGTAATGTAAAAATAAAATCGTCTTCGGGTATGGAAATAGAAATGGAAAACATCGGGAAGCCCTCGGTTGTGAGAGAAGTGATAATGAAACTGATAGAAAAAAAGAGTAAAAGTAAAAAAGAGTTATCGGCAGATGATATAGCAGAGGCTTTAGCACAGAGGTTAAGTGTAAAATAAATTTTCTTGCTTGCCCCGCACTTTGAAATAGTGCGCGGGTTATTCCGACCTTGCCGGAGGAATTTCTTTCTTTTGTCATTCCCGCGGAGGCGGGAATCCAGTCTTTAAATAATTTCAACTTTTTGGCAGCAAAAAGTAGGAAAAACTGCCAGCTAACGATTATTTTTAAAGTGTCAGATATTGCCTTATTTCAGGTTTAAAAAAATTAACTCGTTTCACTCAAACAAAATTATTTTTAAAGTCTTTATTCGGCTCATCCTTTCTTTCAAAAAATCACGCTGGGGAAAATAGGCATCTTTCAATCCGATAGTCGCACTAAGAGTCTTTAAAAAAATCATACCGGAGGATATAGACCTCTTGCAACTTGACGGTCGCATTAAGTATTATCAGAATCACATCAAGATTAATATAGGGTTGAAAATAGTGGTTGCGTGGGTAAATAAAAAAAGCTATAGTAGTTATTAGTTTAGAAAATAATTTAAGGGATGTTTAAAATGGCAGAGAAAAAGAAAGAAGCCAAAAAGGCTTTTGATGGTTTAAAAAATAAAATAAAAAACCCGGGTAAAACCAGTAGTGAAAAAAAGGCTTCAGGTGGGGGTCGTATTGCTGAGTTAATGGCCAATAAGGTATATATGGTCATTGCTGTAATAGTTCTTTTGGCTGTCATGATGATTGGAGTATTTTCGGTTGGTATCTATAAGTTTGGTTGGAATGATAACGCTACTATGGAACTTTCTAGAATCGTTCCTTTCCCGGCATTTTTTGTAAATGGTACTCCTGTCACATATGCCAAATATCAAGATTACAACAAAGCATACTCAACTTACATAACAGAGTTTTACATCAAAGGTGAGAAAAAAATAGACCCTAACTCTGATGAAGCGAAAACAATATTGAACGATGCAAAGGGTAGAGTAAAAGAACTGCTCGTTAAAAACACCATCGTTAAAAGTGAAGTAAAGAAAAGGAAAATCAAATACACTCAAAAAGAACTTGACGATTCATTTCAAGAATTCGTAAAAAGAACTGGTGGCGATGAAGAGGTTAAAAATAATCTTAAAAAATACTATGGTTTGACAGTAGAAAGGTTTAAGTCAGAGTTCTTTATAGACACATTCCTTTCCGGTAAACTACAAAATGCTATCCAGGAAGACAAGTCCATGAATGCAGATGCTGAAAAGAAAGCTAATGAGGTTTTAGCAAAGGTAAAAGCTGGTGAGGACTTCGCCGAACTAGCGAAAAAATACAGCGAAGATACAACGGCTGCAAAAGGTGGTGACCTAGGTTCTGTGAAAAAGGGCACACTTGTACCGGAGTTTGAAGACGCTCTCTGGAAACTTACAACCCCAGGTCAAACGAGTGAGCTTGTCAAAACAGTTTATGGTTACCATATCATAAAGTTGACAGCAATAAATGGCGAAGAAAGAACGGCTAGCCATATACTCATTAAAACAAAAGACTTTGATACTTGGATGGAAGAACAGGTAAAAAATGCAAAAGTTAACTCTTGGATAAAATAGGTTAAGAGTTATAAAATAAAAAATAAACTCCGAAGGAGAAATCTCTCGGAGTTTTTTGATAAAAGTATTGCATCCTGTTTTGCTGACTTGTAGTATATAACATAAGGGTGATTGAGAGCCGACCTTTTCGAGGGTCGCCAAGTCAGACTTGGCTGATTAACCCACGTACGACGGGGTCGCCTTCAAGCAAGCAAAAAAAGACCTGTAAATCAGGTCTTTTTTATCTATTTATAATAAAGAAAGAAGGCTCACCGTCGATAGTCTACCTGAGTATGTTCTATTTGTCATGACTATGAGCATAGTCGAATAGCGAAACCTCATCGCTCCCGTTCGACGAGCTCAGGGCCTGAGTGATAATCGAAGGCAGACTCGAAGAGCGAAGCGGGTAGTACAGGAAACAAAAATAAAAAAGTTTAATATCGACCGGTGGACTTAAAATCAAAACTACTCTTGACACATAAGGAGTATACTTGTAATAATAGAAATGTCTAAAATTATAATAAAAGGAATAAAAATGGAAAAACAAACAAAAGAAACAGTAACTACCCAAGAAGGTAATGTTGACCCAAGCGAGAAGACACCAGTCAAGAGGGAGGCAACCGGTTCACAAACGGTTGAATATTTGGTCTATTTTATTTTTGGAGTACTAGAAATACTTTTGGCCTTCCGATTTATCCTCCAGTTGTTAGGAGCGAGTCTTTCAAGCGGCTTTGTGAGTTCAATCTATGATTTCAGCAGAATTTTCATCTTGCCATTTGAGGGAATATTTCGTAAAGGTACTTCAGAAGGAATAGAAACAACCGCAGTTTTCGAGCCGGCAACACTGGTTGCAATTATCGTCTATGCTCTTTTGGCTTGGGGAATTGTTAAGCTGATACGAATATTCTCTGGCGAGAAACAACAAACGAATTAGTCTACCTTTGCTTATTTTCTCTATTGTAAGACCCTAATGACAGTTCTAACAACGGGTTCAATAAAAAAATGTGTATAATAATGCCCATAGCAAAGGAACAAATATGAACAAAATAGCAGTCTGGATAATAGGCGGTATCATCGTAGTCGGCGGGATAGCGGCAGTATTTGTTTATACGAACAAGAGTGTCAATATTACCAACACTGATACCGGACAAACGACTGAGGTAAAAACAGGTGATAACGCGATAGTGAGCGTAGACGCGTGCGATATTTTAACGCAAGATATAGCAAAAAATATTTTGGGTGATGCTGCTAAAAAGGGCGATCTTCCCGAGAGTCAAGCCTCGACCAAAGACGTGTCTGTGAGCAGTTGTGTATATACAGCAAGAATAGATGCCAATGGAGCTGTCAGCATTAGTAATACCAAGGGGGCCAGCGTGCTAGTGCGAGCTGCTAAAACCAATGCTGGGAGTGATTCGAACAAATCTCAGTTTGGAACCAACAAGCCTGCTGGTGTACAAGACGTCGACGGCATTGGGGATAAAGCTTTCTTTAACCCAGCATATGGTCAGCTCAATGTATTAAAAGGGGGAAACTGGTACATCATAGCGAACTACTCTGGGACAGCCGGAAGTGGTACATTAGAGTCCGATAAGCAGCTTGCCGACTTGCTTCAAATAAAATAGATTTCTTCAATCAACCACCCCGCGGTTGCAATAAAATAACACGGATTCTGATGAAAACGTGTTATTTTTTGTGCTTGATTTCAGGCATTATGGTCGCACAGAACCAAAACTATTGGCGAGCCACTCAGCGCAGAAACTATTCAGTATTTACTCCTTTGAAGTGTACTTAAAGTTTGCATTACGTTGTTCGGCGGGAAGCTGATAACCGTCACTTTCAAAGGGATCAGCAAGCACCCCATTGGGGAAATTCGCGTCGGGGCTATAGCTCTTCCAATAGAAAAATGAGGCTGGCTGAACCCAGTGCAAGTTGCGATTCCCCTTTTTAACGATTGGACTTATCGACTTATCTGGCACCTTGAAACAGAATGAAGCAAAGGAATGCTCGCCCACATTTCCTGCATACCCGACCAGCTCTCCGCGCTTTACCTTGCGACCGATTAGTGCCTTACAGGTCTTCGCATTACCTGTTGATGCAGTCACATTATCATTATAGGGAAAATAGAGATGTCCCTCAGCCTGAGCATTTTTAGTCCCTATTTCAACTTCACTACAATCTGGATTTTGATAGTGCCCTGGTATTAAAGGTGAAGTGTATAAATGGTACAAAACAATGACCACACCTGGCCAATCAGGACTGTCAGATTCAAAAGACAACATAAGATCGTTCATCGGGGTGTGTTTTTGCCCGTCTGCTCCAATCCCGTATTCGGTACTATTATTTTGAAAACCTGTTAACGTCATATCCATGGGCGCAAGCAGTGGCGTTTTACTATCAAGTTCGAATTCAAATCCACGCTTGCCAGAATAGGGCATCGATCTTGAATAACTATCAACTTTGGGACCAAGCGTAATTAGGTTTTGATCAGCTCCAGTACCGCTATATAATTCCGTATGAGTATTAATGCCTTTCATACTTGGTGGTGGTGATGTGATGGCAGATGCACTTGTTGCGGGAATAGTCGGAATAGACGCTGGCGAGTATGCAGAGTCAGATGTCGGTTTTTGGTTCTGTTTTTTTGCAACCATTTTCGTTATCACAAGTCCCGCCAAAACAACTGCAATAACAACAATCACTATCCACCAATACTTTTTTAGAAAAGGTTTTTCACCTGAAGGATTATTTATTTCTAGCTTGTTGTCCACTTTCATCTACTAGAACTATACCACAAAAAATGCTTAGCAGATTAGCCGTTTTGCGTCATTAATATAACTAGGCTACCTTAAAGATAGCCTATTAAGTATGTTCCATTTGGCGAGCCGACGAACGCTTGAACCCGATACAGGCACGAAATGAGACAGTAGTTAGGTATATTTTAGAACACTCAGATAATTCGATATTTTGTTGCCCTGCCCTGGCCAATTTTCTCAATTAAACCCAAAGATGTTAGTCTAGCTAGTAGTTGTTTCAACGTTGGAAGCGGTATTTCTTGCTTCAGCAAACTATCGATTTCCGAAACTGATAGGCTCCCATGATCGTCGAAGAGAGCAAGGACCCTGCGCTGATTTTCGGAAAGTAATTTTTCTGATTTTTCATTTTCCATCAGATCGATTGCTTTATGGCCCTGGGTCAAGAGAGAATCCAAGAAATAGTTTAGCCAAGGCGAAAGATCCTCTTTTTTGGTTTTGTGGACTTTCTGGGTCTCCCTTAGAGCCATATAATACTCATTTTTGGTGTCTTCGATAATTTCATCCAGTGCAACATACGGAACGTAAGAATAACCCGCCCGAAGAAGTAGAAGATTTGTCAGTGATCGGCTTAAGCGTCCATTTCCATCTAGAAAAGGGTGAATCGCTAT
>JBBTZO010000064.1:0-4225 GCA_038061315.1 Patescibacteria group bacterium | reverse complement strand
GTGAGTTTACCATTCCTTCAGGTATTGTAACTACCGATATTAGAGTTGTTGAAAGAATCGCTAACGAAGTTCCGGAAGTTGGGGTTATTACTACAAAAAGCATTGGTCTTGAACCTAGAGATGGGAACCAGGAGCCTATATTGACCCAGTACGCACCCGGGTGTTTTATGAATGCTGTTGGGCTTACAAACCCGGGGGCAAAGGTATTTGCGGACCAGCTGAAAGATCTAAAAATACCAAAGGATAAGTTTATTCTGACTTCTATTTTTGGCCAAAATGCAGCTGAGTTTGTGAAAATAGCAAAAATTTTGGCGCCATACTCTGATGGACTGGAACTAAACCTATCGTGCCCTCATGCCAAGGGCTATGGGATGGCTATCGGTCAGGACGCGGGTCTAGTAAAAGAGATTGTGAGCGCTGTCAAAAAAGCAGTTGATATTCCCGTTATTCCTAAGCTTACTCCGAACGTTCCAAACATAGGCGAGATAGCAGAAGCTGTTGTTAGCGGGGGCGCAGACGCAATATGTGCGATAAATACTGTCGGACCGGGATACTTTGCAGTGGAAGATAACCCCGTTCTAACAAACAAGGTAGGCGGGATGTCGGGTAAGGGGGTTTTGCCAATCGGACTAAAGTGTACTAAGGAAATCAGAGAAGCTGTGGATGCCCCTATTATTAGTTGCGGAGGCATTAGCAGTGCTAATGATATAAGGGCATATAAAAAAGCAGGGAGTGATATCTTTGGTATTGGTTCTGCTCTTGCCGGCCTATCACTTGAAGATCTTAAAAAATATTTTAAAACTCTACAAAAAGACATTGAAATCGGTTCAAACGAGGCAGAAAAACTTCTCAAAAAGGACATTGATATGACTTTTAAAGAATACAGGCTAGTTGAAAACAAAGAGCTAGCCGAAGACCTAACTATTTTAGTTTTTGATAAGCCCATGGACTTGCGTAGTGGTCAGTTTGTTTTTGCCTGGATACCGGGCGTCGGCGAGAAGCCTTTCTCGGTTCTAGACAACAGTTCACTGACCCTCATTGTTCATAAAAAAGGCTGCTTCACTAAAGCTATTATAGGTCTTAAAAAAGGAGACCAGGTATATTTCCGCGGACCATATGGGGCTCCTGTTGAGGTAGATAAAAGCTCACAGACAGTTATAGTCAGTGGTGGTTGTGGTCTCGGGGCTCTCTATCAGATAGCTAAGGAAGCTAAGAATGCCACAGTATTCATAGGAGCAAGAGATAAGGATCATCTTTTCTATATAGATGAGTTGAAAAAGATTGCTAGCGTTTTCATATCAACAAATGACGGCAGTGTGGGCCAAAAAGGTTTTATCACCGAGTTGCTTGAAAAAGAACTAAGTAACATGAAAAGCAAAAACATTGTTTTTTATAACGCAGGACCAAGAGTCATGATAGATGCGGTGGTTGAAATAGAGAAGAAATATGCATCAAATGAAAAAATCTTGAACTCCATAGACTATGTCACAAAGTGCGGAGTTGGTATTTGTGGCAGTTGTGCTACGAAAGAAGGAAAAAGAATGTGTGTTGACGGGCCATTTATCAAGGAGTCGGTATGAGAATAGATCCGCATGTACATCTTCGCGATGAGGAGCAAAACTACAAGGAAACTATCGTTCATGGACTTGATACGGCGAAAAAGATGGGTGTGGACATAGTTTTTGATATGCCAAACACCCAAAAACCTATTTTGACAGAGGAAGATGTTGTAAGGAGACTCAAGCTCGTCCCGGATGCTGAAAAAGGAAGGTATTTTCTGTATATCGGAGCAACTGCCGATGCCGAGCAACTAAAAAATGCTGCGAAACTTGTTGAAGAGGTTAAAGAAGTCATTGGAATAAAGATGTTTGCCGGAAAGTCTACCGGTACTCTGGAGATTATAGACGAGGACGAGCAAAAAGGTGTGTATAGTGTACTCGCTAAATGCGGTTATACAGGTGTTCTAGCAGTTCACTGTGAAAAAGAAGCGCATATTACTGATACATTTGACCCTAAAAATCCGATAACTCATGCAACTTCAAGGCCAAATAGTGCAGAACACGAGTCTATCAAGGATCAAATAAGATTTGCTCAAGAATCTGGATTTCAGGGTACTTTACACATCTGCCATACTTCAACGAAAGAATCAGTAGAGTTGGTGAATGAGGCGAGAAAAGAGATGAAAATCACTTGCGGTGTTACTCCTCATCATCTTCTTTTTGATGATTCAAAAATGAATGAATCCCATGGTCTTTTATATAAAATGAACCCGCCACTAAGAAGCAAGAAAGATGTTGAGGCGCTAAGAAATTATTTAAAAGAAGGGAAAATTGATTGGATAGAGACAGATCACGCTCCACATACAGTCGGTGAAAAGCTCTATGATGGTTACCCGTCAGGATTTCCGTCACTATATCTATATAAAGAACTGGTTGAGGAGCTCTTACCGAGTTTGGGGCTTAGTGAGGGAGAGATTGAAAATCTTACATATAACAATATTATTAAGGCATTTAAGTTAAAAACAGGAGAATAAAAATGGGACAGGCATTTAGAGAAATGTTAACTAAAAGACAAGAAGAGATAGATTCACTGGTATGTGTTGGTCTGGATCCTTTGAAGGAAAAACTACCGGAAAGCGTTGAGGGTGCTACTAAGGCGGAAAAAATAGCGACTTGGATGAAGGAGATAGTTAAGACGACCGCTCCTTATGCCTCAATGTACAAACCGCAAAAAGCTCACTGGGAAGCATTTGTTGGCGGAGACGAGGCTCTGAGAAATGTTGTTAGCTTTATAAAGGAAGAATATCCCGATATCCCCGTTTTTCTTGACTGTAAGCGTGGCGACATAGGGCGGACACAGGAAAGATACAGGGTTGCTCACTTTGATATTGATGGTGTCGATGGTATGAACTTCTCTCCCTACATGGGCAAAGACTGTATGGAATATTTAGTTGATAAGGGGCACATGGGCAGGGCTATAGTTTCACTTTGCTATACCTCTAACTCCACGGCACGACAGGTACAGGATGTAAAGCTGGATGATGGACGTTACTACTGGGAATTTATTGCTCAAACAGTGTTAAAGTGGGCCGAGGACCTAGGCGTGGTAGAAAATGCCTGACTTGTCATGGCAGCTGCATATGAGAACCCGAAGGGTTCCGGTAAGATTTTTAGTGAACACTTGTCTAAGGGTAGAGAAATTGTAGGTGATAAGCTTTGGTTTTTGATCCCCGGGATAGGCACTCAAGGTGGGGCTATCGCGGAAACTGTCAAAACGGGCTTTACCGGTTATGGATCAGTTGCTATCAACTCTTCTTCAGGGATAACTTTTGCAAGTAGCGGGGGAGACTACGCCGAAGCCGCAGGAGAAAAGGCGAAAGAGCTAAGGGACGCAATTCGTTCAAGCATGTCTACGGGCAAATAATTACTCTCGAAAAAATCAGTAAAAAATAGTATAATCAGTACTTATGAATCAGGAAAATATACGTAATTTTTGTATTATTGCTCACATAGATCACGGGAAGTCGACTTTGGCTGACCGTTTTTTAGAGGTGACCGGAACTATACAAAAACGTGATATGAAAAAGCAAGTCTTGGATACTATGGAGCTGGAGCAGGAAAGAGGTATAACTATCAAACTTCAGCCGGCAAGGATGGAATATGAATATGTTGGAGATGTTCAAAACGAAGGAGTTGTTGGAACTGAAAAGAACAAACAATTTAAACAAGCGAAGCAATCAAACAATTCCTACATCTTAAATCTAATAGATACACCCGGACATGTTGACTTTTCGTATGAAGTTTCGCGGTCACTCTCGGCTGTTGATGGCGCAATCTTGGTAGTTGATGCATCTCAAGGCATAGAAGCACAAACTTTGACGACTCTTACTATGGCAGTTGACCAAGGTCTAACCATCATTCCGGTAGTAAATAAAATAGACCTTCCTCACGCTGAACCGGAAAAAGTTGCCAAGGAGATTGTTGATTTACTTGGCTGACAATTTTTCGGAAAGCGACCGACACTCATCCCTCAACTGCGGAGGGACACGGTTACCGAATTGATCCAGAAACTTTTCAATATCCTGTAGCTCCGCCTGCCAGCCCGGCACGTCGATCGCGAACAGTTCATCCAGTGCCTCCTTGGAAATCGCAAGATCTTTCATGTCCAGATCTTTTTGATTCGGAATGAAACCAACCGACGTCTCCTTGGTACCAACCCGACCGTG
>JBBTZO010000063.1:0-3163 GCA_038061315.1 Patescibacteria group bacterium | reverse complement strand
CTCCGCGGGGGGCGTGGTGGTACGGGAGGGGACTAAAGGATCTCTTTAGCTTCTTGTCGGCGCTTTTTTCATACACGAGCAATATGTTTTCTGTAAAAACACTTCTAAGAACGCTTTTTTCTCCATGGAAAAAAATGGTGGGTGAGAGAGAAAAGGGGATAGAGGGTCTCAAACTTTGGCTTTTAGATAGTTTTATTTCCCGTATCGTAGGCTTTATGGTGCGTATAGTAATGATGATTTTGTTCTTTCTTGCTTTTTTGGTGTTTGCAATCTTTGCTGTTTTAGCGATTGTGTTTTGGATATGCATGCCTGCGATTCTCGTAGCTTCATTTATTTATATTTTCATAGGATACCGGTAAATAATTTTTAAAGAACATAGAAAAGATTAGTAATTAGTAGAGAAATCATGATAAATCCTGCACAGATAAGTTTTCCAAGAAATGAGCATGTCATCAGTACATCTAGACTGGGCAGCCTTTTTAATAGGCATGGAATAACCTTAACGCTCGATATCTTTGCTTCTTTGGGCTTGGTGTCCGCAGTCATATTGATAGTAGGATATTTTTTCATTGACCTTGGTTTGATCTTATCTATAGTTCCCAAAATAGTACTCTTTGTTGGGCTTAAGTCATTTGTCTTTTCCTTATTTATCAAGATGTATTTTAAAGAAGAAGAAGAGAACATTAGTATTCCGGAGAGTGCGGCTGGGTATAATGCTTTTGGAATATGCGACTTTGAAACAGTGAAGATTTTAGCCTTAGTTAATCTAGAATCTCCGGATATTCTAGATTTTTACGGTAAACTTCTTGGCACGAGGCGTGTTTCTTTTATAGCTTCGGAAATGGGAATGAATGATGAGTTTAACCAGCGGATGGTATCCGGACTTCCTAAGGACAAGAATCTACTGCCCCAAATCTTCGCTTATGCTCTGGAAAATGCAATAAATGAAAAATCACGATTCATAACAACCGCCGACGTTTTTTATGGTTTCATAAAGTGCAGCGCAACGCTGGAGCAGGCACTCATGTCAGTTGAAATAAACGAGGATGACCTTTTCAATATAGTATTTTGGGCAAACAATCTTTTCGAGAAGGTTTTATATCCAAAAACATTACTGGAAAAAATGCACTCAAAAAACGCCGGACTTGCTGAAGGTTGGACGTCAGGCTACACGCTGTTTCTTGATAGATTTAGCACCGACGTAACAAACCCAAGTTATTTTGGCAGTTTTTCGGCTCAAGGCAGAGAGCAAATATTGACTCACATGGAAAATACTCTCTCAAAGGAGGCAAAAAATAACTGCATCTTAGTTGGTGATACAGGTTCAGGTAAAACATCGCTTGTGTACGGTTTCGCAGAGAAGATATATTGGGGAGATACACTGCCCGAACTATCCCATAAAAGGATTGTGGCCTTGGATACTTCTGTTTTACTTTCTGGCGTTCAGGATGTAAGTGAGGTTCATGAAAGGCTTCTTGGAGTTTTAAATGATGCGGTAAGGGCGGGTAATGTTATTCTTTTTATAGATAATATTCATGACCTTTTTGCCGGCGGAGGGGACAAAGTTGGCACCGTGGATGCCTCGGAAATCATCGCTCCATATTTACAGAACAGCAGTCTGCGCATTATCGGGATTTCTGACAATGCTCACTATCAAACCTATATAGTTCCTCACACGCAAATAGCCGGCAACATGGAGAGGATAGAAGTTCCGCCAACAGACGAGAATCAAACTATCCGAATTCTTGAGGACTTGAGTCTTTATTTTTCTTCCAAGTTTGGAATAAGAATCACATATAACGCCTTGAAGGAGGTATATAAACTTGCCGAGCGATTTGTTGGGGACAAGGGTTTCCCGGCACGTGCCGTCGATATGCTTGAAAATGTTTGTACATCGGCAAAAAACTCCGATACCAAAATTTTAGATAGGCATGTCACAGACAAACTAGCTGAAAGTACTCTGAACGTACCAATACAGGAAGCAGAAGGCTCAGAGAGGGAGACATTGCTTAATTTGGAAGAGAAGCTTCACTCTAGGGTGATTGGACAGGAGGAAGCGGTGAAAGCGGTCTCTCAGGCCTTACAACGTGCCAGAACTCAAGTGACGGATACAAAGAGGCCTATTGGCACATTTCTCTTTATGGGACCGACAGGTGTTGGTAAAACAGAACTATCAAAGGCTCTTGCCTGGGCATACTTTGGTAATGAAGAGAATATGGTAAGGATGGATATGAACGAGTTTCAGGAAGCATCAGCAGTTGATAGATTTATCGGCCGCCAAACACCGGGAAGCGAAGTTTTAGAAGGCGGAGATTTTGTCAAAAAGGTTCGTGAGAAACCGTTCTCAGTGGTTCTTCTTGATGAGTTAGAAAAAGCTCACCCGGATATCTTAAACCTATTTTTACAGATTCTAGATGAAGGATACTTCACTGATGGTATGGGAAATAAGGTGTCATTTCAAAACTCTATCATCATAGCTACCTCAAATGCCGGTGCAAACCTGATTCGTGAAGGTGTTACTAGTGGAAAGACCTCTGAAAATCTAAAAACAGAACTTCTAAACTACTTACAGAGTCAAGGTATCTACAAACCCGAGTTTTTAAACAGATTTGACGGTGCTATAGTCTTCAAACCACTAACGAAAGAAGAGCTTTTGAAGATTGCAGGGCTTATGTTTGAAAATACTTGTGCCGGGTTGAAACAGAAGGGCTATGTCATACAGATAGAGCAACCCGCTCTGGAAAAACTGGTTGAGTGGGGATATCAGCCGGAGTTTGGCGCCAGGCCGATGAGAAGAGTATTTCAAGATAGGCTGGAAAGTATGTTGGCAAAGAAGATACTGGAAGGTACGGTTCAAAAAGGAGCACCTTTTATGGTGAAATTATCAGATATAGAAGACACAGCCCCAGCGGTTGGAAATGTGTAAATAAAAGTGTAGAATTAGCTTAGTTTAAAAATAATGAGGATGCTCCGATGCTTCGATCGGAGTCGCCTGGAAGGCGAGGTAAATGTCAGAAACAAAAAATATACTATGGTTTTCAGAAGTTGGAAAAGATGATGGTGCTGTTGTAGGAGGAAAGGGTGCTAATCTTGGCGAACTGACAACCGGTGGATTTCCTGTACCGAACGGATTTATTGTTACGGCTCAAGCATACTTTGATTT
>JBBTZO010000062.1:0-12546 GCA_038061315.1 Patescibacteria group bacterium | reverse complement strand
CCATCACCATCATTTTAGACCAATTTTTACCCCATTAATTTACGAAGAGCCATAATATGCTTGATTTAAGTGCTTAAATGTGGTATATTTTCCCATGCTAAGCAAGTCGGATGACCGCCCCGCACATAAAAGGTACTGACTATGTCAATCAAAGAATTTGGTATCTTTTATGTGCGGGGAGGAAAGTCCGGGCACCTTAGAGCGTGGTAGTTGCGAAACGCAACCGGTCGAAAGGCCCGAGCTAGTGCCACAGAAACAATACCGCTCCAATTTATTGGAGTAAGGGTGAAAAGAGTGGGGTAAGAGCCCACAGCATTTGCCGGTGACGGTAAATGGAGGTAAACCTTACCTGGTGCAAGTCCGGTGGGCCAAAGTTTTCCTACTTCGTGTCATATACTTTTGCGAAAGCAAGGGTTGGCTCTTTGGTAGAGAGGTGTTGCTCGCACTGAAAACTTCTGGTCCGGATGCATAGATAGATGGTCATCGATAACAGAACCCGGCTTATAGACCCGCTTAAGCAAAAAAGAATCTCAGATTATTCTGAGATTCTTTTTATTTGTCTATTTTTTAGTTTTTAGTGGCCGCAACCGTGGCAGGATGAGCATCCGCTATCTCCACAACCGCCTTCTTCAAACACCTTTGAACCTTGCTTCTTTACCTTTTTAGAACCGCAACCGAGGCACTTTACCTCTGTAGTATTACCGTCTAGAAGTTCAAACTGTGCTTCACATTCTTCACATTTATATTGGTTTATAGTCATCTTACCCTCTTTCTTGTTATCTCAATAGTTTTTTAAACACTTCTGGTTCTGTTGCCGCAAGATCTGCAAGTATCTTTCTATCTAGCTCTATATTCCTGGTTTTCAAAGAGTTGATAAACTCTGAATATCTTACGCCATTTTCTCGGCAAGCTGCGGAAATCCTTGTAACCCAAAGCTTTCTGAAGTCTCTTTTCTTTGTTCGTCTGTCACGATAAGCATAGGACATAGAGTGGAGAAGTGCCTCTTTTGCCTTTTTGACACTTGAAGTACGTGCATGACTCATGCCCTTGGTTTGTTTTAGTATTTTTTTGTGCTTTTTTCGGGTAGTTGTACCTCGTTTTACTCGCATTTTAGGCTCCTATCATTTCTTTTACACTTTTGACATCAGCACCAGAGACACTTGTAGTTTTTGAGTTTCCTCTTTTTCTGTCCGGTGCTTTTTTCTCTAGTTTATGGTTAAAAGTAGACTTAGCTCTTTTGGCTTTGCCGTTTTTCGTTATTTCGAATCTTTTCGCTGCGCTCTTGCGCGTTTTCATCTTTGGCATTGTTGTCCTTTCTGAGTTTTTTTTTCGGTGAGAGTATCATGTTTACTTCTCGTCCTGTAAAGGCTATATTTTGACTAATTTCTGCTATTTCCTCTAGTTCTGTGGAGAACTTTCTCAAGACGTCTGCGCCCAACTCTTTATGTACTATCTCACGGCCTTTAAAAATAAGCCGAACCTTTACCTTGTTGCCGGCTTCCAGAAACTTCCTAGCATGTTTGGCCTTTGTTTGGAGATCGTGCTCACCAATTTTTGAACTGAGACGAATTCCCTTAACTTCTATATTTTTTTGTTTCTTTTTTTGTGTCCGCGACTGCTTCTGCTGTTCGTATTTAAACTTCCCCCAATCTATGATTTTGCAAACAGGAGGATTCGTGTTGGGAGATATTTCTACAAGGTCAAATCCTTCCTCGTCGGCTTGCTTTAGAGCTTCAGACAAAGAAACAACTCCAAGTTGTTCTCCGTCTATACCAACCAAACGCACTTCACTGGCCCTAATCTGGTGATTTAATCTGTTTTTAGTAGAAATTTAGTATAACTCCCTTTAATAATTTACCTTAGCAATAATATCAAAAAATAGGCTTGGTGTAAAGGGGGAAATGGAAATCATTGGCTATTAAGGGTTTTCAAAAGGTAATATTTGTGGTATGATAAGAAATCTTGAACCTTGAAAACTTCCAGGGTTTTATCTGGTTATAGGTCCAATGGCTTGGAATCAGATTTTACTCTGGAAAACAATATAGATCGGAGGGGCAATGTCACTACCAATGTTCTGCGTAATTTTGCTTTCTGCGGTAGCCGTGGTGGAGTTTCTTACCTACTTCAGTTACAAGAGGAACAAGGGAAGCCTTATGGGCTTATATCACATCCATGTGGTTACCACCTTTGCTTGGCTATCACTTTTCGTTTTCGACATAATGACAGGTTTTCATGACCTGAGTTTGAAGAACGTATGGATGGTTTTGTTCGTTCCAACCATGTTTGTTTCGCTTTTGTCCGGCATGGGATTAATAGATGCACCATCGAAAGGTATAGATGGAAACAAGGCTTTCGGGCGTTGTAACGGATCATGCAGGACGAGAGTTGCTAGTACAGCAACAGACTCTGGAGGCTCTACTTAGATAATTGAAGAGTTGAGCCTAAATTAGCAACCTCAAAGGAGACGTGACTAGCAATGGACTTCGTTATAAAGAGTGGCTGGACAAAAACAGAGAAAAGCGTGGGAGGCTCGGGCGGTCGCAGTGTTTATGCCGGAGATCTAGAGATTTCTGGAGACTCCGCGGTCCTGCAATGCAAAGAACTTGCGGACATATCCTTGTTCGAGGATCTCGTCCCGCTTGAGGATTGGACTGACAAGGCAATAGAAGATATTTGTCCCGTTGTTGGGGCAAATACACACTGCACTCCTGGCAGTTCAAACTTCCACGATGACAAAGACATAAACGCCATCCGTTTTACCGACGGCACAATGAGTGTTTTTCTCTTCGAGGGAAGCATGGCGGTTTATACCTTCGAGGATCGAAAGGCTCCCGATATGGATCTGCTGATTAAGGCGGGGATCCTCGGACCTGAGGCCAAAACCGAGCGTGAAGAGGACAAAAGGATTAAAGAAGCTCTTCGGGCTCAGCTCAGCAAGGTTCAAAGTGAGCGCAAGGATGCTCAACAGAGCCTCTCCTCGGCAGGACGGAAAGATGGCCATGGTATTTACAGGATCATCGAAAGTCTCGAGGGCGAACTCCGGTCCATAGATGAACAGCTTAATCGGGAGTGGAAGTGGGCAGACTATGTTTTCGATTGCCACACTATCCTGAACTGGGTTCCGGGCATGGTTGATATTTTCAACTGGCGTGAAAGGAATCACTATGACTGGATAAAATCGGCCGAACTCGCTATCCCTCGTGGCCAGAAGATCGTGGCAATCCACAAGATCTTCGAAGGAGCAAAAGAGAAATCAGACAAGTCGCAAGACGTCTACTCTCTGGAGTTCGAAAGCGGCGCTTTCAGCCTTCCATTTGGGCTTTTAAGTGGCTCATGGTCTGAGATTTCGCTCAAAAGCCTAGACGAACTCGGTCTTATTCCTGAAGCAGAGACGGTTCGTATTCAGGAAGCCATCAGCAAGTTCCACGGCGATACTGAAAACAAAAAAAACGATGCCAACCGTCTTGAAGACCTCTACAAACAGCTTGACGAGTACGGGTTAGGCGAAAAGAGGACACGCAAGATACTTGCGGAAATTACCGTGCTGGAAGCCGAGGATGATAATGAGCTGCACGAGGTTCAGGCATCTTCCACAGGCGGTTCAACCGCTACCGGCTAAATCATACACATGGGGGCTGGACAAGGATGATCCAGTCCTTAGGGACCTTTAATTAGGTTCCTTTTTTTGTCTATTTTTTAGAAACTTTTTGTGTTGCTTGAGCGGACTTGAGCGGACTCTTTTTTCTAGCAACAATGATTTTCAGTTTTCTGTTTGATATTTCACATAAAACGGGTGTTTTGTACAGGACCTTACCATCAACAGAGACTGGGGCTGTCTTTGAAGTGTTAATAACAACTCTTTTTGTTCTAAAAAGTGAGAGGTCCGGCTTTTTTTCTTGTTTTAAACTATCCGGATTGACAATATATTTTAGAGAGTTTAGGGGGGACATTTTCCCGGTAACTAAAACATCGAGCATATTGCCTGCGCCTTCTTTCTTGCGGACAGACACATGCGAGTTTGTAATCTTAATATTGAAAAAATCAGTATCAACCATGTACTCATCGTTGAGATTGAGGGTTGCTTTTTGTGGTTTAAACTTTGATGACCACGAAAGAGCCTTTTTATAGTATAAAGTTTTATGCAGTATGGAACTTTCGGCGGGTTTTTGCTGAGCCATTTCGGCTTCAAAACCGATGTCTACAGAGGTGATGAAGTAGCTTTTTCCGACACGACCGATGTCCAGCGTTTCTATCTTTCTGGCAGCGAGGATGTTGCAGGCGCTTTGCCAGTCTGATATACCCAAAGACTTTGCGAGTTCATTTTTTTCTCCTATAGGGATGATACCGACCGCAACTCCGCTGTTTCCAACACCATTTATAACTTCATTAATCGTTCCGTTTCCTCCAACGGCGACGATGGTTTTATAGCCCTTTCTGATACCCATAGTGGTGAGCTTTGTGACATCTCCTTCACCGATACTCTTAACAAACTCACCAGCTATGCCGAGTTCTTTGAGTTTTGATTTGAGGCGATCTTGAATCTTATTAATTCGTCCGCCTCCGGAGGCAGGATTTAAAATATAGTAGTACATGCTGGATTAGAAATTATTTTTTCCCAGACTCTTCTTTTTGTGGCTCTTCTTCTACTTCGAGAATCGGCTCAAGGTCTATCTCTCTTTTGTTTTCTAGCATTGTACATTTACCGGAGAAAAGAGCGCCGGGGGACACAACTAGTACACCAACACTAATATCACCATAAACTTTTCCGGTTTCCGATATCTGCAAAGTTTCTCTTGCTTCAATATTTCCCTGTACTACACCAGAAACTTGTACGTTTGCCGCTTTAATCCCGGCAACAACGTTCGCGTTTGCACCGACCTGTACGCTTGCTTTTGTTTTGACATCTCCGGCGATAGACCCATTTATAATGATATCGCCATCACTTTTTAGATTTCCCTTGAGTTTTACTGACTCACCAACAATAGTTTCGATACTTTTGTTGTCAGTAGAGGGAAAATCTTCTTTTTTCTCAAACATTTTTACTCCTTACTAATTTATCTTTACTAATTACCAATAATACTAATCTACTAATTCTCGCTGAAGTTATATTGTTTATTCATTCTGGTTATTTTAATAATTTGTATATTCGTATCATTCGTAATTGGCAGCTATTCTTTAGCTGCTTTTTTTACTGCCTCAATCTCTTCATCGCTTAAGGTGTTTGTAGACTTACCTTCTGATACCGGCTTTGCATAAACTCTGGTACCTTCTCGGGCATGCATACTGGTAATGACAAATCCACTATCATCCTTATCAAGTAGTGCGATAGAAAAACTTTGATTTCCACCGGTATCGTTTTTGCCAAAAGGGTTATATCTGACAAATCCAATCTTTTGGATACTTTTTTGCATCTTTTTTGATATTTTTGCCATCTCTATTTCTACTTTTTTTGCATAGTTTTCTACTTCTTTTGTTTCTTTTAGATATTTTTCTAGTATTTTATATATATCTCCATTTTTTGAGGTGTCAAAAACTTTACCAACTCTTTTATACATTTTCTGCTGTCTGTAGGTTAAAAAGATGGTCCATAGGAAAAGGACACCGATAACGGCCGCTAAAATCATTAAAACTGTGTTTGTGTCTAAGTTCATATTACAAAATTAAAAATGGTTCCCATTTTCTAAGGAATCACCCGCCAAAGTGTATTTATTATAAAGATAAAACCGGACTTCTTCAAGAGTAATTTGTCAGGAGCAATAAAATCCAATATAGTAACACTACAAAGAGAGGCAAAATGGCAAATAAAAAAAGAAAAAATAGTGAAAAGAAAAGAAATCTTAAATATGGAAATATTTCTTTAGCAAAAGAAAAAAGCAGGAGTCTAAAAACAAAAGGGTCCAAGGATTTAAAGTTTTCTAAAGGGGCCTCTTCAACTAAAGAAGATAAAGAATTTAAAAAAGAACTAAGGAGGAGCTTAACCTTCACCGGTAGTTTTCTTCTGATTCTTTTGGTACTTTATTTTGTTTTAACCAAAACTAGCATACTAAATCCAGTGCTGGATGTACTGGGATTAGGTGGTTTATATAAATAAAGTAATTCTTAATTTTCAGGTAACAATTTTCAATAAATTTCCAATGTTGCATTGTTCCAATGTAAATTCAATTAAAACTGAAAATTAAAAACTGAGAATTGAAAAAGATTATTCGTAACGCAGGGCTTCGAGTGGGTTTAGCTTTGCAGCTCTTTTTGCCGGCCATATACCCGCCACAGAACTTATAAAGAAAGAGAAAAATACCGTAAGTATTGAGAATATGAGGGGGATGTCAAAGAGATTTACAGCTTCTCCGCCGGACTCTGTTGCCATGAAGTTGGCCAAAAGATTTAGGATAAATCCGAAGAGCCAACCGGCGGTGAGCCCAAAAATACCACCCAAAAGACCTATGAGTGCTGACTCTGTTATAAATATCATGGCGATGTCTTTGGAGTTTCCGCCGATTGCTTTCATGACACCAATCTCGTGGGTCCTCTCAAGAAGAGAGATAGTCATAGTATTAAATATGCCTATGGCAGCAACAAAGAAGGCAATCATACCAAAGCCACCAAGGATTATATTTATGATATAGAAAACTTGGTTTATGGCTTTTGACTGGTCCTTTATAATAGAGGTATTAAAACCAAGACTATCCACTGCTTTTTTTGCTTCTGGTACGTTTGCTTTATCATTAATCTTTACTTTTACGGATGCATAAGCTCCTTCACTGTTTTTTATTGTTTCAAATGGTACATAGATGCCTTTTTCTTCAAAAATACCGACGACCTTTATCTTATCTTTTTGTGGGCTACTTGAACCGGTGAGGGTATATATAAATTCTTTATCTAGAACATCTTCTTGCTTCAAGCCGAGATTAGTCAGGATTTCTTTTGATATCAGGGCTTCATTTTTAGAATCTTTTGAGAGAGTGCGTCCCCCTGAAATTTTGATATTTTCCATATCAAGGTATTCTGGTTTAACACTATAAACCACCTGTTCGCTATCAATCTCTCCGAGAGAAAACTTTGCGATTTGCCTTGTTATGGGACTGACATCGGTAACGTTATCCAGTTTTTTAAACTTTTCTACTGCTTTACTGTCAAGAACTGTCTCCGACTTTCCTCCGGAGGTGACTGTGATAACCTTTAGAGCTTCAAGGCTCACAATTTTTTCTAAAGCAAGTTTTTGCAGTCCAAAACCAAGGGAGACTAGGAAAACTATGGCTCCGACACCAACAACTACGCCGGAAACAGTCAAAATTGTTCTCAGTCTATTTCTTTTCAGGTTTCCTGCAGCTGTACGAAAAATATCAAATGGTTTCATTGTTTTATTTCCTCCTTCTCTTTCGATTCATCTTCTTTTTCAGAAAGAGCTTCCCTTGGCTCTACATTTTCTTCTTCCTTGTCCTCTTCTGCTGGAATTTCATTTGATTCATCTTCCCCTTCAGACAAAACTTCCTTTTTCTCGTCTTCTATTTTTCCTATTTCTGAAGAAAATATAGGCTCCTCACTTTCAGAATTTTCGTTTTCTTTAAGTTTGTCCAGTTTGGAAACAGAATCTACTAGTTCAACCTTGGTTGTTTTTGCATTAACGTCTATTTTATCTATTCGGCCGTCTTTCATTCTAAAAACCCTATCGGCATATTGGAGATAGTCAGGGTTATGGGTAATGAGTATTACCGTTCTTTTTGACTTTCTACTCAAGGATATTAAAAGCTTTATAACATCATCAGCTGATTTTGAGTCAAGGTTTCCTGTTGGTTCATCAGCCATGATAATCCAAGGATTGTTTATTAGTGATCTTGCAATAGCAACTTTTTGCTGCTGTCCTCCGGAAAGGTCGGCAGGAACGCTTTTCTTTTTTTCACCCAAACCTACAACCTCCAGAAGATGTAGGGCTCTTTGCATTCTTCTTTTTCTCTTCATTCCGCCAAAAGCCATAGGAAGAGCAATATTTTCAAGAACAGTCATAGAAAGAATAAGGTTAAACTGCTGAAAAACCATACCGATTTTTTCTCTACGATATGCTGAAAGCTCCTTCTTTTTGTAGTTAGCCAGATTTTTTCCCCTGACTATAACTTCACCTGACGTAGGTGGTTGGAGCCCGGCAAGCATGGAAAGCAGGGTAGACTTGCCACAACCGGAAGGACCGAAGAAACAGATTAGTTCTCCTGAGTATATTTCAAAGTTTACACTGTGAAGAGCAACAATCTCATTATCCTTACCGAGCTTGAATGTTTTCGAAAGATTGACAGCTTTTATTACAGGTGTTTTTGCCATTTGATGTCTATTATATGGCATTTAAAGAAAATGTGAAAGTGAATCTCATGGTCTTATTTGGTATTTGTATTTAGGGTATTTAGGGAGCCTCCCTTTTTGCTAGGATATTCATTCTGTATACTAGAAATTATCTTTTGCTCTGGGTATATTATTTGTATTAGATAATGAGGGAGCCTCCCTCTGAAGGGATAAATAATGCCTGAGAAGCACTCAATTAAGCACTATGAAGAAGAAGGAATTTATCATATTTTTAACAGAGGTATTGATAAGCGGGATATTTTTCTAGATGATCAGGATTATAAATACTTTTTATATCTTTTAAAAGCATATTTGACCGAAATGAAAGATAGCGACCAAGATAAGGGTGTTTCACTTCTTCAAAGAGGCAGATTTAAAGATAAGATTGACCTACTTGCTTATTGCCTTATGCCAAATCATTTTCATCTTCTAGTTAAGCAAACGGGCTTAAACGATATGTCTCTATTTATGCGATCTTTAATGACTAATTATTCAATGTATTTTAACAAAAAGTATGACAGGCTAGGGCCGTTGTATCAGGGAGTTTTTAAGGCAATTTTAGTGAAGGAAGATGATTATCTTTTACATCTTTCACGCTATATACATCTCAACCCTTATGTCCGAGAACGCCATCTAAAAGTTAGAAAAGAATATACGAGCTATGAGGATTATTTGGGACTGAGAAATACTCAATGGGTCAATACTGATCTAGTATTAGATTACTTCAAATCAGATGAAGTAAAGGAACTTCATCAAACTCAAAACTATAAAGATTTTATTGAAGAGTTAGTTTTTGATAGCGGTGATTACCTAGGAAAATATACGATAGATTGAAAAAAGGGAGACTCCCTCATTGAAGAGGGAGTCTCCCTTTTTTTCTTAGGAAAAGTTTTTGGGTATAATATGTGTTCATTGTAGATTTAAGATCTCTTTAAAAAACCCCTTGCCTAAAGGTCTCAAATTCCCTATCATGAAGTATAGTGGTTTAGCTTAAAGAAGCTATAATTCTCTGGAGGAGTGGGTGAAGTATAAGGAACGCAAGGTAAAGAGCACGAAAAGCAAGATTAAAGCATACATATCTAAGTGTACTGGTTTTGTATGTAAAAATACCGAGCAATCTTGCAGCCTAGCCAAGCACTCGTGGCTATGTCGAGAGAAAAAAGCGGTAGTGATGCCTCTCAGATTGATTTTAAAGATTTTATACTTTTTCAAAAATATATTTGTTCTTGTCCAACTAGCTTACTTTGAGCTTTTATATTTTGCTCATCTGAGACTCAGATATATTCATGACGTCCTTTATAAAGACAATAGAACTTATAAGAAAGTAAATGACTATAAATATACTCGTCCTATAAGAAGGGCAACAATTCTTGGGTTTGTGGTATCTTTCTTTCTATTTCAGTTTATGGGAAGTTTCTGGCCAGAGTTTTTCAATCCCGCTCATCCAAAGGTAGCCGAAGGTGCAAATAGTTCCGTGGCTTGGACAGATCAAGTGCATTTTGAAGGTTCTACACCACCTTCCGGGGCAGCCTCTGGAGCAACCACTAGAAACAATGTGGACACATCCAGCTCACCAGGAGATGTTAAGCTTTCAAGTACGTCGTCATTTGGTAATGGTGGTGATGGGGCCCTCACGGCCAACGCAAGTTTCAATATCAATACTCAGACAAATGGGAACGGCGGTAGGATTGCTGCCGACGGTGTGGTTACGGCATCCACGGGGGCCCTGAGCGCTGGCGCTTCCACAATCGTTGTAGATTCTGCTACCGGATTAGCGATTGGAGATGAAATCTTTATCGCAAAGTTCTGGAAGTCTGGAACCGATACCACCTCGGGAATTAATGAAATAAGGACAATAAGCAATATAAGCGGAACTACCCTTACTGTCCCCGCACTAACTAATTCTTATGCCTCAAAGGCTCTTATTCAAAGAATTCCCAACTATACGGATATGACAGTGGGCGCTTCCGGAACAATTACATCGAACGCTTGGAACGGAACGAATGCCACAGGTGGCGTGGTGATTTTCAGGGTGTCCGGGACTTTAGCAATTGCTTCTGGCGGAAAGATTGACACTAGCGGTTTGGGTTACGCTTCTGATACTGGCCCCGGTAAAGGTCTTTATGGCTGTGATGATGCTGAGTACGGACAGACTGGTCCATCGGGTGCAGGTTATGGAGGTGCAGGAGGGGACGGGACTGGACCCAACGAGTATTGCTCACAAAGCCCAGGGGGCTCAACTTATGGCAATCCCAACGCACCTTACGATTTCGGGTCTGGTGGAGGGGGATACGATAATACCTCTGCTAACGGGGGACGCGGAGGAGGTTTAATCTATGCATTCATAAGTACTATTAATAGTAGCGGTTCTATAGTTTCCTCTGGTATAAATGGAAATGATGGGGGTGCATCAAAGCATGGAGGCGGAGGAGCAGGCGGTACTGTACATATCATGGTAAATACACGCACTGCCCTCGGGAGCGTCGTAGCCTCGGGTGGTAGCGGTGTAAATGCTGCCGGGGGGGGCGGAGGCGGAAGGATAAAGTATGTTGGAGCCTCAGATCCTGGCTCAGGCTTCACGGCAAATGGGGGCAGCAAGGGAGCTCTTGGTACAGGTACCCAGAATGGTTCTGCAACTAGCCCCACATACACTTTTTCAGCTCCGACATACAATACATCTGGAACGATAAACGGTTTAAAGATTGATGCCGGTAGCGGAAAAAAGGCGAAATGGTCAAGTGTATCCTGGACCGGGAGCACCCCTGTTAATACAGCGATCAAGTTTCGAACCAGAGGTGCGGATACAGAAGGCGGACTGGCTTCGGCGACATGGTCTTCATATTATACTAATTCCGGAGATGTTATAGCGACATCAAACTCGCAGTGGCTGGAAATAGAAGCAACCTTAACTACCTCTGACGGTGTATCAACGCCGACTTTGAACGACTTTACTGTTGCTTATGACACACTTGAGTCGCCGAGCAATAGCAATCTGGCATTAACCAAAACCACCGATGCTTCACTAAAAACTAGTGCGGGTGTAACGGTTGGTGCGGGTGTAGCCGGTGGGTGGACAAATGAAACATCAGTCAAGGTAACGGCCAACGGACTCACCTGCACGGGTTGCGGGACATCAACAAATATCAGGCCCGAGGTAGAAGTAAAGCCCATTGGCTCTGCTTTTGATGGAACTACAAATCTCTTTGCTGCATCTCAAGGCTCTACAGTAGCAACATTAACAGGATTAACTAATGGTACAGGTTATCATATCCAGGTCAGAAGCATCGATGATCAGGGTAGAGTCTCGGGATGGATTAGTTATGGAGTAAATGTTGAAAATGCAGCGGATTTTACGGTTGATACTATTTCATCGCCCGCGGTTTCAACCTTGTCTGCCTCGACTCCGGCGAAAACATCCATACTCAGCTGGACAACCGTTACCGATCCAGCCTCGGGAGTTTCTTATTACAACGTTTATCGAAGTTCATCAAACGGAGTTTTAGGAAGTAAAGTTAGCAGTGATGGCGCGGTGACGACGGGCAATTTTGCCGAAAGTCCTGCCGACGGAACTTATTATTATACTATCCAAGCAGTTGATAACGCCGGAAACGAGCAAAACACAGGAAACAATCAATTTGCAGCAGTAATAGATAACAATCCTCCGGCCGCATTTACATTAGCATCCCCGCCTGATAGCACATGGCAGCAATCTGCTTCACCTACTTTAAGCTGGAATGCTTCGTCGGATGCAAACGGCCTTGCAAAGTATCAGCTTTATATCGATGGAACATTATCAAGAGACAATATTTCGTCTGCCTCAACTTCAACAACCCCAGGGAGCGCATTATCGCAAGGAAATCATACCTGGTACATAAAAGCAGTTGATAATGCGGGAAATATTACCCAGTCAAATACATTAAATATTGGTTATGATAGTACTTCTGAGACTCCGACATCGTTAGCTGGTACGAATAGCTATACAATAAAGGTAAGAGTTACTTGGTCGGATGCGAGTACATTGGCGCCGACTCAAGAATACCAAATACAGCGTGTCAAAAAGTCTGATTATGACGCGAATGGCTGGACGAAAGACAGTACTTGGAGTACGGGCGATGGTTATGGGACATTCTCGTTTCCGTCTTCAACTGCCCTCTTTGATGACAGCATTAGTACACAAACGCAGGGGCAGATACTTCTTGAGCCTTCGGTAAAATATGC
>JBBTZO010000061.1:0-5861 GCA_038061315.1 Patescibacteria group bacterium | reverse complement strand
ACCACCTGCTACGTTATTCAAACACTCTCAAAGACGATATTTTCCTTTTAAATAGCCTTAAACGGCACATGAAGAAGATCTCCGCTTAGCATCTGAAACACTTCTTTTCCGCCTCAGTTAGTCCTCATTCATTCTATCTCATGGATTTTCTCTGTCAATATCTTTGCGCCTTCTATGTTGTCATAATGGTCGTTTATTGGTATAATTAGAAACCATTTGAACCTTTACAAATTTGAAGGTCGTGATCTGTCTGAATACGAGTTTTATTGACAGATGTACGGCCTTTAAAAATCTCTGGCAAAGAGAAAATATAAGGAGGAGCCTTGGAACTTTTTACGATCAACAAGGAGTTGGAGACACTGCGTATTGCGGATATCGGAGAATATCCTCTCAAGAGGATGCAAGAAGGCGAGGTTGCTACCGAGACCCAGCATGCCGGACTTGGTGGTTTTAGCTGGCTGGTTTATAAAAGTCCCCAGGGTATAGTCGATCCGACCGCGAAAGCAAGAGAGAATCTGCGCCAATCGGGAGGAAAGATCGGTATCTTTGGAGCGTTCGCTTTCACTCTTCAACTCTCACTCATGCAAATCACGGGTAAAGATTCTGAAGAAGTGAAGGTTCAAGATGCAGACTGGGCGATTGTTTTTACAACTGGGGAAAGTGGTGCACTAATAGAAAAAATCATAGTCTGGCCGCCTCTCGATTACCATCTCAGCTCCCTATGTCATTATTTGGCAAAACGGAAGTATGGGAACAAAGCCAACAAGGAGTTTCTCCTGGCCATGGCTGACGTGGATGCGGCTAAAACTTGGATATCATCCCGGTTCCAGGTGCAGAAAGCGCTCGTCGGCAAGTTCAAGGTTAAGGGGTTTTCACGAAATGGCGTCATTGTGAGGTGGGTCACTAAGAGCAAAGATATTGCTAAGCGTGACATGGAGAAAGCAATATCTGTTAAAACCGTGAGCCGTGATTTTTGGCACAGCTCCTCTTACTATTCTCTCCTGACCAAACTCCTGGCAAGACATGAGAATCTCAGAACGTACATCTACGAGCATTCTCCTGAGTCGGAAGATCCAGGAAAGATAATCTGGGGATTCCACGGAATGGAAGTTCAATCTCCGCGATATAATCGCGAAGAGGCGGCATGAGATACTAGCAATAAAGGAAATTGCGGTTCTCTGAGCCGCCTTTTTCTTTTTATTTTGTGCTTAATGTTTAGCGTCCTGTCCGGGGTGTACTTATTTAAAACAAAATTATGCCTCTAATAAGGCATAATATCAAGTGGTTGACATGGTAGCAGGGGTGGGATTTGAACCCACGACCTCAGGCTTATGAGTCCTGTGCTCTAACCAACTGAGCTACCCTGCCATGGTGGGCCCGGCTGGATTTGAACCAGCGACCTACCGGTTATGAGCCGGCCGCTCTAACCGCTGAGCTACGGGCCCCTAAAAACTAAATGCAAAAATTAGGGTAATGATTTATAATAAAGATGCACATACAACTTACACATTATACTTGAAAGAGGTAGTATTTTCAACTTGAATTCATGAAAAACGAGGGGTTAAAAGAGAGATTAATCAAAATAGGAGGGATAGCCTTCCTTGTTTATATTTTCTTTTTGGTAGGAAAGGTGGTTTACCAAAACATAAAGTTTAATGGTGTTGAGAAGGATCTGGAAAGAGAAGTAGACTTACTGGAAGCAGAAAATGCAAACCTTAAAAACAAGATTTTGTACTATAAAACAGAGAGCTATAAAGAAAGGGTTATGAGGGAGCGACTAGGATATCAAAAACCCGGGGAGCAAGTTTTGGCAATAGTACCGGAGAAAGAAGGAGAAGAAGCTGGCAAAACCGAAGAAAAAGAAAAAATCTCAAACTTTGAAAAGTGGAAGAGATTCCTATTCCCTGACAAAAAAGAATAGTAGCAAAGGCTTGAAAAAAATGCTTAAACCTGCTAAAATAACATTTGCGACGCGGGGTAGAGCAGTGGCAGCTCGTCGGGCTCATAACCCGGAGGTCGCAGGTTCGAGTCCTGCCCCCGCTACCAATATAAGGAAATCCCAAGTGGGATTTTTTTATTTTAAATCATTGTTTGATATTCTCATGTCTTATGCTAGAATAATGAAGAAGTAACTAAATAATCAAAGGAAAAAATAAACCATGGCAAAAGTACTAATAGTGGGTCCCGATAGAGCAACCATAAAACTTTATGAAGCAGCTATCTCCTTTCAAGGACTAGAAACTATAACTACTTCAGACATCAGAGAAGCGATAAATATGATAGACCAAAAACCAAGTCTGGTTCTTTTAGATATAACTACACCAAATCTGGGAGACATAAATCTTATCAAGGAACTTCAGGAAAAAGATGATATTCCTTTGATAATCGTTGCCGATATCAAAAGAGATCACGCTCTGAGTGAACACTCTATAGAAGGAGTTTGTGAATACCTATCTAAGTCAGACACTTCAGTTGGAGATATTATTAAGAAAGTAAGAAGCTGTATAAACGAGAAAGAAAAATAGTCCTAGATATTGAATAATTTTAAACGCCCTTCGGGGCGTTTTTGATTAGAAGCCAAGTATTTCGGCCTCCATAACCATAAGTCTTAACTAAAGAGTAACGACCACCAACCTTTTCACCGCTTAAAACAACCTCTATAACTTTTTCATCCCTTTTGATGAGTTCATACTTACCTTTGTCCCATATCTTTACAGTCCCGGCTCCATAGCTTCCCTCAGGTATAACTCCCTCAAAGTCTATGTAGTCTACCGGATGGTCCTCAACTTCTACTGCTAGTTTTTTCTCATTAATTTCTTTGGGTATACCCTTCGGTACCGCCCAACTTTTGAGAACGACTGCGTCAGAGCCTAGGCTCTCCGGCATTTCCAGACGAAAATCCCAGTGCAGTTGAGAGGCATTGTGCTCTTGAACTACAAATCTGTTTTGATTAGTAGAAATATTTTTTACCTCTGGCTCAGGAGTTTTAGTAAAGTCTCTTTTCCCTTTATATTTTTCGAGTGCCATAGATTTATTTATGTTGGCTTAACCACTCTCTAAGCGGTTCTTTTTCTTTAAACCCTTCAAGTCTGGCTCCATCTTTTTGAGAAACAAACTCCGGGGTGCCTTTTATCTTATACTGGTCTGCTATACTTGCATTATCCTGAGTATTCATCGGCTTTACACGAAATCCTTCGCTAGCAAGTTCCGTGAGAATAGGTTTTTCATCATTGCAATGTGAACAGTTTGGCGAGTAGAAGTACAGGACCGTAGCACTATCATCAAAGTAGACTTCGGTTTGTGTTTGGTTTTCATTATTCTTTGGTTTATTCTCAGAAACTTTTACATAACCAATAACCCCGATAAAACCGATAAGTAAAATGCCTATTAAAATGTATGGGATAAACTTTTTCATCGTCTCACTTGTCATTCCGGACTTGATCCGGAATCTATACAATCTGGATCCTGAATCAAGTTCAGGATGACAGTTTTTTTGATTTTGAATAATAATTATAAACTACTATATATACCACTTTATCAATATTACACCAAGAATCGTCATGATGATACCCATCGTTAGCTTCATATGGTTCTTTTCTCTTTCCTGCCAATCCATCAGCTTCATTGCCACTTTTTGATTTGCTGTCACTGCATATATCAAGATTAAAGGTAAAACAAACATTAGGTTATAAATCAAAAGATAGAAAAATCCCTGTATAAAGGTAGCCTTATCGGATAAAAGACCAAGTGTCGTTACATATATCCCTCCACTGCAAGGAAACTCGCTTATCCCAACCAATACTCCAACTACCGCCGCTGCAGGTAAGGTGCCCTTGTATGTCCACTTTAGTATGAGCTGACGTGCAGAGTACGGAATCTTTGTTGAGAATATAGTGTCAGGGAAAAAGTAGTCTTTGATAGAGAGAAGACCAACAATGATGATGATAATGGCTCCAATGAAACTAATAAGATGTGGTACACCAAAAAACTGGATGACTTTTATCATTCCAAGGCCTATCAAAAGATATGAAATATAGATAGAGAGAATATAAACTAAGCTTATCTGAAAAACATGCTTTTTTTCTTTTTTCAGCATGAAAAGCATAGAGAGAAATATCAAAAATATCCCGATGGCACAAGGATTAAAACTGTCTATAAGCCCATTTATAATAACTAAACCTAACATACCTATCTAGGTTACGATAAATTACATAAATTTTCAATGCTAAGGATGACTACGGTTGACTTTTGACCTTTTTGAAGGTAAAATATTTGAACATAAAGCGTAGAGGGTGCGCTTCACACCTACACGCAAAATCTCTACCTCCGGAAGGGAGGTGAAAACATGAGTAATCTCATTGTCGACCGTGCTCTGATTTCGGTGAGCAACAAGGAAGGCATCGAGACTCTCGGTGTTTCTCTGCAGGAACGTATGATTCCAATCCTATCTACGGGCAATACAGCCAAGGTACTGATCTCAAAAGGTATCAAGGTAACCGAGGTCTCCAAGTTCACAAATTCACCGGAAATGTTCGGTGGCCGAGTGAAGACGCTTCACCCAATCATCATGGGCGGGATACTATTCCGAGGCGACAACCAGACTGACCTGGATGAAGCAAGGAAACATGGGATCCAGCGGATCGGCTTGGTAGCAGTGAACCTCTACCCGTTTGAGGAAGCCAGTCAGAACAAAAGCCTTACTGCCAAGGAGATCATCGAGAACATCGATATCGGCGGGCCGAGCCTCATTCGAGCTGCGGCGAAGAATCTCCGTGACGTATGCATCGTTACAAGTCCGGATGATTACGACGAAGTCACGAGAATGATCGCCCAGGACGGCATCACTCCAGAGTACCGGTATGGCTCGGTTCAGCGCGCCTTCAGGTTAACCAGCCGGTATGATGCATTGATCGCCGACTGGTTTGCTGACAATCCCGACGAAGTCATGGAGTACATGCGTAAGGCCGCCTAACAAGGCGCCAAAAGTAATTAAGCAAGGAGGGAAACCCGGATGTAGTCCGGGTTTTCTTATGGTGATTTTGTAATTTTATTTATATATACTACTTCTTTGATGATTTTTCTGATCCATTGAGACTGAAATGTTGATCTATATCAATATCCAGCCATTCACTTGGTACTCGTTCAGCAAGCCATCTGCTACTTTTTACCGGGTTATCTAAATGAACAACTATTGTCCAAAATTTTGCCCCCACAAAAGTACAGATAAATACCGCAAATGATCCGGCATATACGTCCCCCCAATGAGTCAACATTGCTTGGGCAACTAGAAAAATTATTACTGATGCAAGAAATACAAGAACAACATTTGAAGTTCGTTCATCTCGATTGATTAAAAAGGATTCTTTGTCCCTTGTCATAGTTGCTATGACCGCTCGTGTCTTTCTTTTCTCAACATTAGTATAGGCAAGACCTCCAACAAAGAGCAAGGCAAGCATCAAAAGAGGACCCGTGAGAAGAAGTAATATTTCGCTATCGGACTCCCCAAATGAAATACCGTTTTTCCAAAACCAAAAATACCAAACAACCACTACCAGTATACCTATACTGGCAGGCTGCAAAGTTAAAATAAATTGTTTATATATTGCGTAGATATAACGGTGTACGGAATATTTACGAGTCCATTTTGTTACTTTCATGATTTTTTTGTTAATTATTCTTTTGGCTCCCGGGGTCGGATTCGAACCGACGACCAATTGATTAACAGTCAATCGCTCTACCACTGAGCTACCCGGGATTATTTATTTTTAACTATAGAAGTATACCAAAAATTGACCTTAAAATCAATTCTATGTTCTGGAAGAGGACCTCTTGGACAGTAGGCCGGTCTTCTCGGCGCACTG
>JBBTZO010000060.1:0-9870 GCA_038061315.1 Patescibacteria group bacterium | reverse complement strand
CCAGTGCGCCGAGAAGACCGGCCTACTGTCCAAGAGGTCCTCTTCCAGAACACAAGGTTGAATAAACCATAAATAGGGAGTACACTTAGTTGGTCCTAAAAATCGTAGAAAAGGAAGCACCCTTGAACTTAAGTCCCGAAAAAATTGCCAGAAGAAAGGCTTTTGAGATGACACTACGGCCCGAGCCAAAGAAGATTAGAATCAAGAAGTTTATTCTCAGAAGAGATGTCAAAGAAGACTTAGAAATGGAAAAGTCTCTCAAGTCTTCTAGCAAAATAGAAATGCCCGTCCGACCCATTAGAACCACCTCAAAGATGGCCAGCGGTGCTAGCGATTTTGATGCACCGAGCATCACGCTCGCAAGTGGGGAAGAGTATAAAGGGGATAATTTAAAAAAGTTCCTTTCGGAACTGTAACGCTACCCCCATAAGACTTAAGTAAGAACCCGGTGTCATGAACATCGGGTTTTCACTTTTTATCAACCCTTATTGCCTGATCTGGACAGTGGATTTCGCATATCCCGCAAGCTATGCACTTGCCAATGTCGCACCTAACTGTAGACGTACCATAGTGGTTGGTTCTTTTTGTATCAAATGAGAGACACTTTTGCGGACATTTCTCTATACAAAGTCCACACCCTTTGCAAATCTCACTGAAGTTTGTCCATTCTTTTGTAGTATCAAAAAAAGTCTCTCCTTTGTAATCCCTCATATAGTCGCCTCCTGCTTCATGCCTGCCATACCTATCTCTACGGCACGCTCATTAAAATGCTTGAGTTCGGGCCTTTCCTCATACTTTCTGGCTAAATCCTCATTTACCACTTCTTGTAAGCAATCTTTACTTATTCCGCCAACCATATCAGCTAAAAAGCCCAAAACTATCATATTCATAACCCTCCCTGTCATTTTCTCTTCAGCAATCCTTAGTGCAGGTATGACTATTTTTTGATTTGGAATATCTTTGAGACTGGCCTCAGACACAAGAGTTTCGTCATGAATAATAAGAGTATTTTTGGTAATGTATTCTCTGACCCTCGGAATGGCACGCTCGGCCAAAATCACAAGGATATCGGCATTTTGAAACTTGGGAAAACCAATCTCTCGGTTTGATATCTGAACAAAGCCAAGTGAAACACCGCCTCTCTGCTCTACTCCATAGTTTGGAACATATAAAGACTTCATGCCTGACATGTGAGCAGTCGTAGACAGTATCTTAGACAAAGCCTGTATTCCCTGTCCACCTTCACCTGATATTAGAATTCTTTTTAGTTCCCTCATATCGTTCCTCCAAAGACACAAGACGCAAGATAGCAAGACACAAACAAATAACAACTACTAAATAACAAATATGTGTTTTTTGTTTCTTGAAAATTGATTATTAAATATTGATTGATCATTGTTCCTTGTACCTTGTTACTTATTTGGTTTTTTTATTTCTCCCACGAGAAAAGTTTTTTTTATTTCTTCCATAAATTTAATAGTTTCTTTGGCGTCTGTTTTCCAGATGATAGGACAGTAGGATAGGATTTCAACAAATGAGAAACCCTTACCATCTATCTGGTTTTGAATAGCATTTTTCATGTATGAATATGCCTGACCAGGATTTGATACGGCAGCTCTGGCAATATATGCACCCTCGTGTGCTTCATGGGCTAGCATTTCCGGGCCTAGAAAGGGTTTTTCCGGAGCAAAGGCTCCATTCGGCGTAGTATTTGTAACCTCATGAGGCATAGTTGTTGGTGCCATCTGTCCGCCGGTCATAGAAAAAACGGTATTGTTGACAAGTATGACAGTAATGTTATCGTTTCTGTGGCAAGCATAGATAAGATTTTGGAGACCTATGGCAAGTCCTCCGCCGTCTCCCATATAGGCAACTATGATGGCGTCAGGATTTGCCATCTTCATGCCTACCGCAGTTGATGTTGTCCTTCCATGATGAGTCTGAAAAGTATCAACGTCATAGTAGTCCCACGCTAAAAGCGAACAGCCGATATCTATCGCAAAAACAGTTTTCTTCTCTATCTTCATATCAGCCATTAGCTGGCCTAGGTTCTTTAAAATAATAGAATGACCGCATCCGGGACAGAAGTTTGACGGTTTGGAAGACTCTTTTATAGTGTCTGGGTATCTTGGACTCTTCATAAAGAAACCTCCCATGCCTTTACATGCATACGAATATGAGAAAAATAACCAACATACATTCTATTTTGCCTTGCCATGAATAACCTCCTTCAATTTCGCCTGTATTTCTTCCGGCATAACTCCCATAGCCGGCTTGTACAGACGATGAATCGTTGCATCAGAGGCACCGTAAAGTGCTTCTCTCACTATTCTCCCAAACTGCCCGTTTGCCGACTCTGTTATAAGGATATCACTAACACCTTCCTCTGCTTTTTGTAAATCTTTGACAGGAAAAGGACGCATCGTTATCGGTCTAAAAAGTTTTACTGAAATCCCTTGCCTTTCAAGCTCTTCCACTGCCGCCTTTGCCGAGCTTGCCACGACACCCCAGGCACAAATTAAAATGGTAGATTTTTTATCGCCCAAAGTTTCGGATTCTACTATTTCCTCTGAAATTTTGTCAAAATCAGCAAAATCCTCGAGTAAATGTTCATAAAGCTCCGGTTCTTGTGAGAAGCAGTTTCGGATGTTGTTTGGCTGTTTTTTCGGGTTCAAAAATGCTGAATCCGTCGGTACTATATCACTCTTTTTAAGTGACCAAATGTTGACCTCACCATAAGTTTTTGCCAAATAACCATCAGAGAGAATAAACGTCGGAAAACGGTACTTCCAAGCACTATTGAAAGCCTTGATAGTTAAATCATACATTTCCTGCAGGTTTGATGGCGCGTAAACTATTCTCATTCCCTCGCCGTTTCCGCCCATTCTAGTTAGATTCAGCTCTTGTTGAGAGTAAATAACCGTTCCGGTTGAAGGTCCTCCCCGCTGACCGATATAAGTCACTGTCGGTATTCTCATCGCTTCTGCCATAGAAAGAGGGTCCTGCATGAGGACATTTCCAACGCCTGCTGTTGCCGTCCAGGCCTTTTTCCCCATAGAAACCCCGCCAATCATCACAAAACCAGCTGCCGACTCGTCCTCCGTTTGTAAAAATATCAATTTCTTATTTTTTTCAGCCTCTTTCGCCCACTCAGAAAGTATCTCGGTTGTAGGAGTTATAGGGTAACCTGAAAACATGTCGGCACCAACAGCCAAAGCCGCTTTTACCACCGCTTGATTTCCGGTCATCAAAGATGTACTTACTTTTGTTTGAGTCGCCACAAACCCTCCTTATTCAACTAATTTTAGCACAGATGAAGACTACAAGTCCAAAATAATCTTACCATCCACTGCCACGCATTTTTTATCTGTAACTTTGAGCGGATTTATGTCTATTGCCTTAATTTCAGGGAAATCTAACATTAGTTGCGAGAGGCCAACTATAGAATCGGCAACTTTGTCGAGGTCGCACTTAGGTTCTCCTCGAACTCCTTGTAATATTTTCGCAGATTTAATCTCACTTATCATCTTCAGGGCCTCGACGTGAGAAACGGGTGCAATACGATAAGCAAAATCCTTTAGCACCTCAACATATATCCCGCCAATACCAAAAACTATCAACGGTCCAAAGTTAGAGTCTTTTTTTGCCCCAAGAAATATCTCAATCCCGAAGTTTTCTTGTTTATATATATCAACCCTTTCTGAATTATCATGAAATTTCGCTTCCCGCACCTTATCACGAACTTGAAAATATGCTTTTTGAAGTTCGCTTTCATTTTTTATCCCCGTGACAACTCCGCCTATGTCAGTTTTGTGAAGCACGTCTTTTGCGGCAGTTTTGAGCACAACCGGATAGCCAATTTTATCAGCCTTGGCCTTCAAGCCCTCAAGCCCAACATCATATGCCCTTTTTACAGTTTTAATCCCATATGTCTCAAAGATATCAAACGCGCTTCCCTTCCCACCTATAATAGTTTTTGTTCTTTCTCCTTTGTTTTTCTTAATTATATCGGCTACTTTCTCTTTCTCTTGAAAGTCTACGACAAATTTTGAGTCTTTTATTTCTGCTCTTTTCTTAAAATCATGGTATTCATATAAAACTTCTAGGGATCGAGCTGCTCTCTCTGGGAAATCATATGAGGGGATCTCCTTTTCTTCAAGCAACTTTCTTCCCTTCTCTACTCTTTCTCCGCCCATAAAACACACTGCAATCGGTTTCCCGTGCTTTTTCATATCTATAATCAGTTTCGCAGTATCTACTATCTCCGTCATCACTTGGGGAGTTAAAACAACAACAACCCCATCAACGTTTTCATCTTTTAAGGTTAACTCAAGTGCCAGTTCATATCTATCCACTCTCGCATCACCCATAACATCCACAGGATTATGAAAACTTGCCTCTTTTGGCAGACCTTCTTCTAAAATTCGGCTTGTTTTCTCACTAAACTTGGCTAGTTTCAGCTTGCTCTTTCCCACGCTGTCCGCTAGCATGACTGCCGGTCCACCCGCATTTGAAATAACAGCAACGTGACATCCCTTCATTTCAGGTGAGAAAGCAAATATCTTTGCATAATCAAAGAGATCCTCTATGCTGTCGGCTCTTATCGCGCCACTCTGCCTAATAGCAGTATCTATCACCACATCGGAACCTGCTATGTTTCCGGTGTGCGAGGAAATCGCTTTTGCGCCCCTTGCAGTTTTGCCCGATTTAACTATTACAAAGGGCTTAACTCTGGAAATTCTCTCAGTATTGACCATGAAACGCATACCATCCTTTATGCTTTCAAGATAACTTAAAACAATGTCGGTCTTGTCGTCCTGCGCCAAAAAGGCCAGGATATCATTTTCATCGATATCAATCTTGTTTCCAAGAGAAATAAACCTAGAAAACCCGATTTCATTATCATTTGCCCAGTCAAGTATAGCCGTACAAATGGCTCCGGATTGGGAAAAAAATGATATATTCATCTTGTCAGGCATACTCTCGGCAAAGGATGCATTCATTTTGGACCAGCTATCGATAATACCCAAACAGTTCGGACCCAATATCCTGATGCCGTGTATTTCAGCCTCTCTCACTATATTTTCTTCCAGTTCCCTACCTTTTGTTCCTGTTTCCGAGAATCCTGAGGAGATAATAATGGCAGAGCCAATACCCTTTTTCCCTAAACCCTGTATCACTCCCGGAACTGCTACTGCCGGCACAACAACCACCGCTAAGTCGACCTCGCCCTCAATGTCACCCACATTTTTATAGAGCTTTTTGGTGCCTATTTGCCCACCCTTGATATTTACGCCATAAAGATCTCCCTTGAACCCATATTTCCTTATGTTTTCATAGACTAAAAACCCAAGCTTCTCCTTGTTGTGTGAAGCCCCAATAACAGCAATTGATTTTGGCGAGAAAAAATTATGAAGCAAATACCCTCCAGTGCTTAAGATACAATAACCAAGGAACAAGTTACAAACAAGAAACAAATTAGAAGTAGGCAATTATCTTAAAAGTTTGGAACTTGAATATTGAAATTTGTTTGATCATTGTTCCTTGTGTCTTGTCACTTTATAAAAATGTGAACGTTCCTAAAACTTTGTTCAAATCCTCTAAATACCCTCCATTGTCATATAAATCATATAAAGTACCGGCGCGTTCAAACTCTACAACGTTTATTTCCGTAGATGTATCACTATTTACATAGGTAAACTTCGTTCCGGCCACACCACCAACACTGATGGGTTCTTTCTTCGCTGAAGCATCTGTTCTAAATCCTCCTGTCGGCTTTTTATCTGAAGAGTAAACCTTAAGTTCTAATGGAATGAAGTAAGATCCTTTTGGCGCCTCAGTGGGAAGTTGGTTGTTTGAGATAGCCACCCAAACCGAACCATCTAACCCGGAGTAGTTTTGAATATTCCAGTCTTTTGAATACTTAAAGGTATATCCACTGCCTTGAAATGTTTGAGTGTTTGCATCTGTCTTTGACTCCTGTGAAGCGTCTGCTTCTAAAATAGTATATTTTTTTGAAATCCAGCCATCTTTGCCATTATATGAGATTTTATACCAACCATCTATCTCTTCCTGTACCTCTACTTTTGTCTTATCAGGAATCTGTCCAATCTTCTCTGAGTTTGTCTCATGATCTTTTCTGATATTTAATGGCCCACCGCCTGTATTTATAATGACGTTCAGTTTTTTTGCCATTGGCTGATCACCGGACTGAACCTTCACAGGAATCTTTTCTTTGTTACCCGGCATGACTTTTTTCAGATTATATATACCATACAAAACAATTAAGATAAAGATAAGACCAAGGACAAAAAGTATCTTTTTCTTACCAGGATCTATACCCTTTTTAAATCTTGTATTTGTAGGAATTTTTGATAATACCATTTTATACCCGCTTTACTGGTTTTAGTTTATTCTTAATTTCTCCATGAGTCAAAAGCCCTTCTTGCGCCCCGATATACTGAGTAACATGCGCTGCATTTATAGCTGCTATGTTTTGAGTTAATGGGATATCAAGTCCCATAATAACTCCTGATATAAATGTTGAACCAAATGCATCGCCTGCACCCGTCGTGTCTACAACTCCGCCCTCTTTCTTAAATGCGGACTCAAAGTTCACCATATCATCCTCGCCATAGTAACTGCCTTTCTCCCCTTCTGTAAGAATAACTCTTCTGGCGCCCATCTTGTGAAGCTTCCAAATGAGAACCTTGTTTTCGCTTACTACTTCACACAACTCTTCACTACACACAAGCCCCTCAGCCTCTTCTCTGTTTAAAATAAGTATCTCAATATCTTTTAGAAAAGATTTAAGCTTTTTGTGATCACGTTTTAACTGTGTACTCCCTGGGTTTAAAGCAATCTTTATCTCATTTTCCTTTGCAAACTTTATAATATCCTCTAAAATATCTGCTGATTTACCCGTCAGAGAGGTAATATAAAACCATTTCGTATTTTTCATCTTTTCACTATCACAAAGCTTTAGAAAATTATTAGCACCGCGATGAAGGAATGCAACATGATCTTTTTTATCCATAACAATCATAGAAAGTGCCGTGTGCGCTTCTTCATCTTCTGTAACTAGAGAGGCATCAATATTACATTCATCAAGTCTTTCTTTGATAGACTTCGCACTCTCATCCTTACCAATATTTATACAAGGTGCCGCCTTAATACCCATCTTTGAAAAACACACCGCAGAGTTGAAAGCACCTCCGCCAAAAGAAAAATAAGCGTTGTCGGTAATAATTTTTTGGCCATATTTAAAAGCAAGCATCTTTTCCTGAACATCTTCGGGGTCAGGGAATATAATCCCTTCAGTTGTTTCGAAGAAAATATCCCTTGTTGCTCCTCCAAATGTAATAACGTCATACATGGCTTACTAATTACTAATAAATACTAATATACTAATTCTCATATAATTAACTTTTTTAAATTTTGGATTCTCCTTTTGACACTTGAGATTTGTATTTTGAATTTTCTACTAATAGTATTTTCATAAAATCCTTGCCATATATGTGACCTAAACCGCCCTTTTTACACTCGCTTTCACCAAACTTATCAACATCATCCTTGTCTTTACCATCACTAATAAGGACCGGTACAATATCGGATGAGTGATCCTTTAGTTCGCATGGTGTAGCATGATCCCCTGTCACTGCTACTATAACATTTTTTAATGCCAAAATCCTACCGAAGTTCTTATCAATTTTCTCTATAAAATCCTTTTTCATCTTTGCATCACCAAAGTCTTCCCCTGCCATGTCAGTGCCCTTGATGTGAAGAAAAACGAAATCATTTCTTTTCAAAGCTTTCTGTGTTGCTTTTACCTTTGCTCCAATATTTGTATCTAGTTTACCTGTCGCTCCCCTAACTTTTACTATCTTCATACCCATATAAGCACCAATCCCTTTGTATAGAGGTGCACCCGCTATACAAGCGGCTTTTTTGCCAAACTTTTCTTTAAATCCTGTGATACTTTTCAGGTGACCACCGCCTCTAGTTAAGATAAAGTTCGCCGGTAGTTTTCCTTTTTTGACTCTTCTTTTGTTGATCTTTTGCTCATTTAATATTTCATGAGTGAGGTATTGATATCGTTCAAGGGCTCTAACTACAGTTTTGCCTTCCTTTGAGTCCCCAAAAGATTTAGGATGAAGAACTCTCACTCCAAGCTTATGCGGACCCGCTTTATGGGGATCGGTGTCAGAAACAGCACTTTTGCTTACTTTCAAATAAGTTTTAACCGGATTACCGCTCAAAACTAGAACACCCCTGTAAAGTAACGAGGGATAAATTCTAAATTTCACCCCATCAATCTCGACATCGCCTATAGATTTACATAGGTCTTTTACAGATTCAATGACTCCTGCACGGGCATCAATCAACTTTAAATCTTTATCGACTGTCCCGAAGTCTACCCGAAAAGCAAGTTCATCGGGTTTTAGTTTAACACCAATGCCCAAGGCCTCCAGTACACCTCTGCCCGGATGGTCTTTTTTATAGTCATAGCCTAAAATAGCCAAATGTGCTTCTTCGCTGGTTGGGTACAGGTCCTTTGGCATAGCATTCATCACGCCGCAAACCCCACTAGCAGCCATTTTATCCATATTAGGAGTATTGGCTGATTCGAGTGGTGTTTTATCGCCAAATGCCTTGATGGGCCTATCACCCAAACCATCAAGAATAATTAAAAGTATTTTTTTCATGTTTCTATTGTATCAAAATGAACATTAAATTAATAACTAAATAAAAAGAACCCTTGAACATTACCCAAGAGCTCTTTTTATAAGTTTCTATTTTGCGGCTGTATCTGTGTCCGAACCCTGTGTTGGTGCACTTGTACCACCTGTGTTTCCAGCCTTTTTTTTGATTGAGAAGTAGTATACAAGAGCTACTATCCATCCAAAACCAACAAATAAACCTACAATCAAAAGTATAAGCCACATGTTTTTATTATTGCTTGGAAAATCGGTTTCTTTCTTTGTAGCACAGTCGATAGCCATCCAGATATTGAATGCCCAAAGTGCTAGACCAATAACCATAAATACAAGGAAGAAAATGCCCAAACCTGCAATAAGACCAGTTGCTGCAGCCGTATCTGCTGTAGTAGTGTTCAAGTCGACTGAGTTTGTTACGTCTTCTGTTGTTTGTGCGAGTAATGCTAACATATTTTTTCACCTCCTTCCTGCCCGTCCGAAGCTCTTAAGAGCGAAGGCGGGTCTTTTGTTTTTCTATCGAATCATAACTGTTTTATAAAATAATAATATATTAAATCAGGAGAAAAAGCATTATTTTTTTACTTTTTGCATTATCTCTGATATTTCAAATAGTCTGTTGTATTTTGCTACTCTTTCTCCGCGAACAGGTGCTCCTGTTTTAATATATTTTGCCCCTATTGCCACCGCCAGGTCTGCAATAAATGTATCATTTGTCTCTCCGCTTCTATGTGATACTATCGGCTCCCAACCGGCAAACTTAGTCATCTTTATCGCTTCCATAGTTTCTGTAACCGTACCTATCTGGTTCGGCTTAATCAGTACTGAGTTGGCAGCTTTTTTATCAATACCATCTCTGATTCTTTCGATATTAGTTGCAAAAAAGTCATCGCCAACAAGCATAATCTTGCTACCTAGTTTTTCAGATAAGGACTGCCACCCTTCCCAATCATCCTCAAAAAGCGCATCTTCAATAGAAATAATCGGGTAGTTTCTCACAAGCTCTTCCAGATAAGAAACCATCTGGTCGGTGTTTAGAGCAATATTTTCACCCTTCATGATATATTTTTGGCTTTCTTTGTCATAAATCTAACTGGAAGCAATATCTAGGGCAAGATTTACCTTGTTTTTAGAAATTTCTGACTTATCTATGGCA
>JBBTZO010000059.1:0-7134 GCA_038061315.1 Patescibacteria group bacterium | reverse complement strand
ACGAAGAGCGTACGTACATATTAACGCGTATGATGTAAACAAACACAAAGTTGTGCTTGTTTCAACTCTAGAAGACGCCTCCAAGAGATAAAACAAAGATTGAAGCGGATTTTTCAAGTGTTTTTGCAAAAATCATGGGATTTACTCCCAGGGGATGATTTAAAAGAGCAAAAACATGTAAGAGAATTCAACGCGATGCAGACGAAAGATGGTTTTGGGGAGAATTATCTCTCGTCAAAATAACAAATCCGACGTCGTATATCATGGCAATCTTCCCCAGATTGCTGGGCCGCCTCTGTTAATAGAGGCGGCCCATTCTCATATTTCAGCCCTTTTTGATTATTGAAATTTGAACATTTATTGAAAATTAGAAATTGTAAATTGAGAATTAAAAATCTGTATACTTGTTTTAACTTTTTAGATTCGTTAGAATTGAAACATAACAAATAATTAATCAGTGGAAAACTTTTATCTCGTGCTTATTCTTTAGGCAAGTCAGCCACTACTTTAAGTGGAAAGACACGGCGAACCCGTGTCTTTTATATTATCTGAATTTAGGTTAAAATCTTTCTATGAAAAGAAACTGGAAATTTTTAATCTCTGCAGTGATTGTTGCTCTCTTGGTCGGAGTGGGTGGATGCTATTACTCTGTGATTCAAGTAGGCGATCTAAAGTCACAAATATCAAGTCTAAATAAAGCCCTAGATGAGGCAAAGCAAAAGGTCACCAATCTGACAGACGAAACTTCAGATTCCAAAGAAAAAGTTGTGATTTACGGTGACTCGAGAACGGGAATAGAAACACATAAAAAAATCCTTGAACTAATGATGAATCGACAACCCGAAGCCGTTTTTAATGTCGGTGATATTGTTGAGGATGGAGCAAAACCAGAAGAGTGGACTGTTTTTAACGAAATCACAAAAGAAATGAGGGCAAATACTAACTTTTATCCTGTTTTGGGCAATCATGAAAAGGATTCACCACTTTTTTATAGTAATTTTGAACTTTCCGGTAATGAGCAGTGGTACTCTATTAACTTCAATAAAGTTCATTTTATTGTTTTAAATAGCACAAAAGACTTAAATATTGGATCTGAACAATATAAGTGGTTAGAGAATGACTTAGCAAATATTGGTAAAGACATAAAGTTTAAAGTTGTAATATTTCATCACCCGCCATACAGCACGGGGAAACATGATGAGGATGAGTTGGGTCTAAGAAAGAGTGTAGTTCCGCTTTTGGAAAGAAATGGAGTGAGGGCAGTATTTTCAGGTCATGATCACGACTATGAGAGATCTGAGGTAAATGGAATATCATATTTTGTAGTCGGTGGGGGCGGAGCGCCCATATATCCTCAAGTCAGAAAAAGCGATGTAAGCAAGAAGTTTCTACCTGTTTATCACTACTCTATAATTGAGAGAAAAAAAGATGAACTAAATGTGCGAGTATATGACACAGAAGACAAGCTAATAGACGAAACTACTATAAAATCTCAATAAAAGGTCCTAAAAGGGGAAAACGGGAATCGCAAACTGCGATTCCCGCCTTGGTTCATATCCCATAATACAGGTGATCGGCCTTCCTAATTAAAGCGTTGATACCGCCCTGTTTCCTCCCATTTCTTTGGCCCGATACATCATCTGATCGGACTCGTCGAGGAGTGCTTTCCAGGACTTGTTTTTGCAGGACTCAGGGTAGTATGAAACACCTATTGAGATTTTCATCTCTGTTTTTTCTGCTACAGTGGTCCTGATATCCTCTGCGATCCCTGCTGCAGATACCAATGTTGTATTGGGGAGTATGACTACGAACTCATCGCCACCATTTCTGGCAGCAATATCGTAATCCCTAATCCTGCCCGTTAGTACATTAGCGAGCTGCTTTAAGGCCACATCTCCAGCCTCGTGCCCCTGGTTGTCGTTGATCTGTTTAAAGTTGTCCCCATCAATGAATAGTACTGCAAGGGGATTCTTGCCTTCAGTACGAATCGCTCTTTCCATCTCACGATGTAGGGCTTGTTTCAAATACCCCTCATTAAAGAGTCCGGTCAGCCCATCTCTATCGAGCTGCGATTGTACTAGCCGGAGCTCGGTTTTGAGCTTTTTGTTTTGCCATGCTTGTATGCCGCTCCAGATAAGGGCCAACACTGCAACAACTAGTAGAGTCCACATGTAGAGCCCCTCCTTTCAAAGAGGTAGATTTGGGATATAACTGTATAAGTCCACTAAGCGTTTAAGCTTAGGAAACTAGAATTATACCTGACATTATCACTTTTGTCAATACTATAATATTCTAATTTCTCACTTGAAACAAAGGCTGGAAATTTAGTCAATAAAATGATAAAATACTTAGGTTATTAGGGTGCCTGCCGCGGTGGCGGAATTGGTATACGCGCTAGTCTTAGGAACTAGTTCCTTAACGGGATTGGGAGTTCGAGTCTCCCCCGCGGCACCAGAAATATTAAAATCCAGCAGAAATGCTGGTTTTTTGATTGACTTTTTTATTTTTATTATGCTATATTTTCTTTACTAATATTAGAACTATAAAATTCTACTATGTACCACAGAGGGTGGTATAAGGTGAGCACAAAAGAAGTGTTTCAAATCTTTGTTGACAAGGGATATCCTTGCAGGGAAACTGATAGGGGCATTGAAATAGCCTCTAAGGGGGACTATCCAAATGTCCCGCGAGGTTCTCATGTTGGTGTGGTCTGCTTTTCAGGAGAGAATAATTCGGTGATTGACAGGTCGGCGAGCCAATATCACAAACTGTCTGAGGATATCGAGAACATCCTTGCACAAGAAGGTTTTACGGATATAGGCTATGGCCCTATCGCAGCCTGAAGCCACTCTGTTATCATCATCAAATCTTGTGGTCGGTCTCCGGTTATTATATCTGGAGGCCGACCAAGGCTATAAAACTTTGGGTTGTGTAGTCTTTTTTATTGAAAAAAATTACCCTTTGGGGTATAGTTTGAAAACTGTTTATTTATTTAAAGTAAGGAAAAAATGGAAGTAAAAAGGGAAGATTTATCTAAGGTTAAAATAAAGTTAACTATTGATTTAACAGAAAAAGAGCTAGGGCCTCATATTGAAAAAGTTTATAAAAGTTTGGCTAAAAATCTGAAAATTGCCGGATTTCGGCCAGGAAAAGCTCCTAGGTTTGTTGTTGAAAAAGAAGTTGGACAAGATAAGTTCTATGCAGAAGTTTTAGACGTGACCGTTCCTGACGCCTACTATAATGCTATTACTAAAGAAAAGCTTATTACAGTCAGTCGACCGGAAATAAAGGTAATAAAATATGCTCCAACAGGAGGCTTAACTTTTGAGGCAGAAATAGAGATATTGCCAGAGTTTACTTTGCCTGACTATAAAAAAATAAAGGTTTCCAGGAAAGAAATAAAAGTAACCGATAAGGATATTCAGGATGAGGTAAAAGGACTACAGGAGAGATATGCTGAGTTCAGGCCGGTTCCAAGAAAAGCAAAAAAGGACGATAGGGCAGAGATAAACTTTGAGGGGACTAAGGAAGGTGTGCCGGTTGAGGGCGCAAAAGGCGAAGGATACCCTATTACTATAGGTGCCGGTATGTTTATCCCGGGATTTGAAGAGAACTTGATAGGGATGAGTAAGGGTGAGGAAAAAACGTTTGATATAACTTTCCCAAAAGATTATCACGAGGAGAAGTTGCGAGGTCAAAAAGTTACATTTAAAGTAAATATAGCTTCTATTTCTGAAAAGTCATTACCGGAGATCAATGATGAGTTTGCAAAGAAATTTGGAATATTCAAAAATATAGAAGAGATGAAAAAGGGTATAGAAAAAAATCTAGCCGAAGTGAAAGCAATGGAAGAGCGCAGAAGATTGGAAGAAGAGATAATGACTTTGATAGCCAAAGAGGCTAAAGTTGAACTGCCTGAAACGCTTGTGCATCAGGAGATTCATCGTATGCTACATGACGCAGAAGCAAATTTACAGCAGTCCGGTATTACTATGGAAAGATATCTAGAAATGACGAAAAAGACCCGTGAGGATGTAGAGAAAGAAATGCATCCCGACGCAGAAAAGAGGGTAAAAGTTGGTCTAATCTTATCGCGTATTTCCGAAGATGAGAAAATTAAAGCTAGCAGTGAAGAGATAGAAAAAGAAAAAGCGATGATTTTGGCTTCTTCCGGTGAGAATGCAAAGGAACTGAAAAAGAAGTTAGCCGAACATGAAGTAGAGCACCAGATAGAAAATAGCATTATTTCTAAAAAAACCATTGAGAAAATTTTCGAATATTGTGTAAAGTAATCTAAATGTCATTCTGAACTTGATTCAGAATCTATATACAAAAGATGGATTCCCGCTTTCGCTCTTCGAGTCTGAGCGATGAGGCTCAGGCCTCAGAGTCGAATGACGGGAATGACAAGAAGGGAAAATATGGATCCAAAAAATCAAATACTAGTTCCTACAGTTATAGAAAAAACTCACATGGGTGAGCGGGCCTATGATATTTATTCTAGGCTACTCAAAGACAGAATTATTTTTCTTGGTACGGGGATTGATGAAAATGTTGCAAATATTATTATTGCACAGCTTCTTTTTCTTGAAAGTGAAGATCCCAAAAAAGACATCCATCTCTATATAAACTCACCCGGGGGCTCGGTTTACTCTGGACTTGCTATCTATGACACAATGCAATATATCAAGCCAAATGTTGTTACAACTTGCATTGGAGTAGCAATGAGCATGGGAGCATTAATACTTGCGGGAGGAGAAAAAGGCAAAAGGCACGCCTTACCAAACTCAAAGATAATGATTCACCAGCTATCTGGCGGATTTCAGGGACCTGCTGCAGATATAGAAATACAGGCTAAAGAAGCTTTGGATTTACGAAAAAAACTGGATGAGATTCTTGCTAAACATACAGGGCAATCCCTCAAAAAAGTGTCGGCAGACACCGATCGGGACTATTTCATGACGGTAAAGGAAGCTAAAGATTATGGAATCATTGATAAAGTTATAGAAGAAAGGAAAAGTAAATGAAACTGGGTGAGATATATAATCTTTTTGTAAAAAGGGGGATAGATGCAGACCTTCGTGGTAGAAAAGAAATTGAAAAAAGACTGAAAAAGACAAAGGAAGCATACAATAAACTAGATAAGAAAAAAAAAGAAGAGTTTGACACGGAAAAGATGACCAATCCATTTGCTGACACACGTATACTCTATGGTGACTCAAAAAAAGAGGTGAAAACTATTTTGGCCGGAATAGACATGGAGACTCCAGAAATACTTCTTGCAGACAGACTAAACGAAAAGGGAAAAAAGATTGACTTAGTTTTAGCTCATCATCCTGAGGGAAGACCCTATGCCGACCTTGCAGAAGTTATGAATATCAATGTAGATGTTCTCAACCGATACGGTGTACCCGTTAATATTGCCGAAGGGGTTTCGGAGGCTAGAATTGGCGAGGTATCTCGGGGGGTTGCACCGGTAAACCATAACAGACCGGTTGACGCGGCTAAAATACTAGACATCCCCTTTTTATGTGTTCATACACCTAGTGATAATATGGTTTTTAGTTTTTTAGAAAAGTTGATGGCTGAAAAGAAACCGGAAACTGTCGGAGAAGTCATAGATGTTTTGAAAGAAGTTCCTGAATATAAAGAAGCAGTGAAGGTTGGGGCAGGACCTAGAATATTCGCCGGAAATTCTAGTAAAAAAGCAGGCAAGATAGCAGCAACGGGTATTACCGGAGGAATGAGTATCGGGCCGGATGCCTATGAAAAGATGGCCCAAGCGGGAATAGGTACAGTTATTGAGATGCATGCTTCAGAGAAAGATAAAAAGGAGGCAGAAAAAAACCACATTAATATTGTTGTTGCCGGACATATTTCCTCTGATTCTATAGGTATGAATCTACTTTTGGATGAAATAGAGAAAAAGGGTGTGAAAGTTATACCAGTCTCAGGACTCATTCGGGTGAAAAGGTTTAAGTAAAACTAGTTTATTTATTTGTTTATCAAAAAACTGTTGACAGTTTTTGCTAAAAAGAGTATATTGGTTCTTACAGTCTTTATTATACGAAAAAGGGAATGATTTGACCAAGGCTAATTCCCAACAATAATGGAAAAAAGAAAACTCCTACTCGAAGAGAGCAGTTGGTTTGATTTATTTAAGGAGCAAGTGTTTTTATGTCAAAAAGTGATTCTTCGCCCGCGCTGACACAAAGGAAGTATTTTAACAAAACTCAGGAAGTATTGCCTCTACCAAATCTTTTGGAGATTCAGGCAAATAGCTACAAATGGTTTATCAAAGAGGGTATCGCTGAAATCTTTGAAGAACTATCACCGATAGAAGATTTTACAAAACAAAATCTAGAACTATCCTTTAAGGACTATTACCTAGAAGAAGAAAAACATTCTGAACAGACAGCAAAACAGAAAAAAATGACTTACGAAGCTCCTGTCAGAGTCAATGTAGAACTAAAAAATAAAATTACCGGCAAAACAAAGTCTCAAGAAATATTCTTAGGTGACCTCCCCCTTATGACAGAGAGAGGCACTTTTATTATTAATGGTGTTGAAAGAGTAATAATCAGTCAGCTTATGCGCTCTCCGGGGGCATTTTTTACTAATGATTATGCTGCTGGAAGAAAAGTCTTTGGGGCAAAAATGATTCCTGTTTATGGTGCCTGGCTTGAAATGGAAACTTCTCCACAAGGCGTTATTTATGTGAAAATTGATAGAAAAAGAAAATTTCCCATAACTACGTTACTTCGTGCTTTTGGATATGAAACTGATGATGATATAAAGAAAGTCTTTGCCAGCGTAAATACTGATAAGGAACATGACTATATCGGAGCAACACTCGAAAAAGATCCTTCATCAAACAGACAGGAAGCTTATATAGAAACTTATAAGAGAATTCGTCCTGGTGATCTAGCGACTGCAGACAACTCCAAATCTTTGATTGATGGCATGTTTTTTGATCATAGAAAATATGATCTTTCACGAGTTGGAAGATATAAGATAAATCAAAGACTAGGCCTTAAACTTCCTGAAACACGAGAAAACAGAATATTCAGAGTAGAAGATTTAGTGGAAATAATTAAGGAGATTATTCGCCTTAACAATGAACAGGGTGAAGCC
>JBBTZO010000058.1:0-1133 GCA_038061315.1 Patescibacteria group bacterium | reverse complement strand
AGGGAGAAAACTGGCCGGCAGGAGTGGTGGGAATAGTTGCATCCAAGCTTAGCGAGAAGTACTTCAAGCCGGTTATAGTATGTGAGGATAAAGGTGAAGAGTGTCAGGGTTCGGCTCGCTCGCCAAAATGCTTTAATATCATAGATGCACTAGAAGGGTCTGCCGAGTATCTAGTTCGTTATGGAGGACACGCAAGAGCTGCCGGTATCACAGTTAAAAAGGAGCATTTTGTTCTTCTGGAGAATAAGTTACTTGAAATCTCAGATAGGCAAATAAAGGAGGAAGATTTAACTCCTGAATACAAAATTGATTCAGAAACTGTTCTGAGTGATATTTCTCCGGGAACTTTTGGATTCTTGAAACGATTAGAACCCTTCGGCATGGGAAATCCAATGCCTGTCTTTGTTTCAAGGGATATCAAGGTGGATACATTTAAGAAGGTGGGCAAATCTTTTGAGCATTTAAAGATAGTTTTTACTGATGGGAAAGAAAAAATCAGCGGTATATACTTCTCTTTTACCAGTGACGGCATGGATTTACAAAAAAACGTGGATGCAGTTTTTAATATTAGTGAAAATGAATGGGGTGGGAGAAAAAGTTACGAGATGCGCTGTATAGCGCTTAAGGAATCATCTTAATTTTTTTGTCATTCTGACTTGCCTGACCGTTCCGAAACTTTAGCGCAGGGGGGTCCAGAATCAAGCCCTCTGTCATTCCCGTCATTAGACTCTGAGGTGAGCTCATCGCTCAGACTCGAAGAGCGGAGGCGGGAATCCAGTCTTTAAATAATTTCTACTTTTTAGAATCTTTTATTCTACTTTTTGGCAGCAAAAAGTAGGAAAAACTGCCAGCTAACGATTATTTTTAAAGTGTCAGATATTGCCTTATTTCAGGTTTAAAAAAATTAACTCGTTTCACTCAAACAAAATTATTTTTAAATTCTTTATTCGGCTCATCCTATCTTTAAAAAAATCATGCTGGAAGAGAAGATAAGTATCTTTCAATCCGATAGTCGCAATAAGTCTTCTTTAAAACCATACTAGGAATGAAAACTATCTAATCACAAACAATTAAAGTGATGTCCAGGATGAGAAACCTCTTGGACACTGATTGGTCAAAAAAGGTACACTGGA
>JBBTZO010000057.1:0-4291 GCA_038061315.1 Patescibacteria group bacterium | reverse complement strand
TTGAGACAAGATATCCAAAGGGACCCGTGATTAGCCTGCTGCACTCCATAACGATTTTTAGTCCATCAAGGTCATTCTTTATAATAATATCTTTGTAAGCCTTTTTTACGCCTTGTGAAATTTTATCTAGGTCTGCCGGCTTATCGTCTGGCTTGTAAGGAATGCCGATACCGCCGCCAAGATCAATAAATTCTATAGTGATATCCAGTTTCTTTTTGACCTCAGCAACTATTTCAAACAGCATTACCGCGGTTTCGACGAAAAAACTTTCATTGAGTTCATTTGAGGCAACCATAGTATGTAGCCCAAAACGCTTCACGCCCATATTTTTGCATTTTTTATAGCCTTCCAGAAGCTGATCCTTGGTAAATCCGTACTTTGCTTCTTTTGGATCACCTATAATCACATTTCCGGTTCTTGCCGGGCCTGGATTATACCTGAAACTGATGAGATCTGGCATACCAGCAACTTTTTGAAGGAAGTCTATGTGTGAGAAATCATCAAGATTGATTATCGCGCCAAGCTTCTTTGCTTTTATGAATTCTTCGGCTGGGGTGTCGTTTGATGAGAACATGATGTTTTCCCCAGTGATACCGACTTTTTCAGATATTATCAGCTCAGGCAGAGAACTGCAGTCAGTACCCATGCCTTCTTCCTTCAAGATCTTAATAAGATAAGGATTTGGATTTCCTTTAACCGCAAAATAATTTTTAAATCCAGGCATCCACGAGAAAGCCTTGTTGACCTTCTTGGCATTTTCACGAATTCCTTTCTCGTCATAAATATGAAAAGGGGTAGGGTATTTTTTTATAACCTTTTCTATTTGAGGTTTTGTAAATGGGAGAATGTCTTTTTGTATCATATCTTTAGATTTTCCTGAATGCTTTTCACGGCTTTTTCTATGTTTTCTCGATGTCCGAAAGCGCTGAGCCTGAAATATCCTTCGCCGCTAGGACCAAATCCGGATCCCGGCGTGCCGACCACATGTGTCTCGGTTAGAAGCTTGTCAAAGAAATCCCATGACTTCATCCCACTTGGTGTTTTTATCCAGACATAAGGTGCGTTTTCTCCGCCGAATGTTTCAAGCCCAAGCTGATCTAGTCCAGATTTAATAATGCGGGCATTTTCCATATAGTACCCAACTGTTTTTTGGCATTCTTTCTGACCCTCATCAGATAAGACAGCTAAACCGCCCATCTGGACGATATTTGAGGCGCCGTTGAACATTGTGCACTGTCGTCTGTTCCAGAGAGCATTAACTTTGCCTTCTTCTGTACCTTCAACAACTAGAGATTTTGGTACCACCGTCCAGCCAAGTCGTACTCCCGTAAAACCGGCTGACTTAGAAAAACTATTTATTTCTATAGCGCACTCTTTGGCTCCTTCTATCTGATAAATACTTCTTGGTAAAGAGCCATCTGAAATATATGAAGAATATGCTGCGTCAAATATTATGACGGCTTTGTTATCCTTAGCATAATCTACAAACTTTTTTAACTGTTCCTTTGTAGCAACTGCACCTGTTGGATTGTTTGGGCTGCATATATAAATCAAATCTACTTTTATGTCGGGTAAATCAGGAAAAAAATCATTACTTTCAGTGCATGGCATATAATAAATCTTTTCATAAAGCCCGTTTTCATTTTCGCCGGTTCTGCCGGCTATAACATTTGTGTCTACATATACGGGATAGGCAGGATCTTGTACAGCGACGACATTATCTATGCCAAAAATAGACTGGATATTTGCACTATCACTTTTGGCTCCATCACTAACAAAGATTTCAGAAACAGCTATATCTGCCCCAAGTTTTTTATAATGACTAGCCAGCGCTTCCCTGAGCTTTGTGTTGCCCTGCTCGTCGCCATAACCGCTATATGTCTCCGATTTCGCCAGCTTATCTACCCCGTCATGCAGTCCTTTGATTACGATGGATGCAAGTGGTTCAGTAGTATCGCCAATACCTAGTCGCATTACCTCGGCGTCGGGATTTTTTGCTGCAAACTCTCGGGTGCGTTTTGCGATTTCGGGGAAAAGATAACCGGCTGCAAGTTTATCATAATTTGTATTAATTTTTGTCATGGATAGTCTCCTTTTTTATAGCTCTTTTTTTACTTTCTTAAAATAATCTCTCAAGTTTTGATAACTAAGTTTTTCGGGTACTTTATTAAGTGTGACCCACTCTACCTTATCATGATCAAACTCGGCTCTTAAGTTCTCAGTGGTCGGTCTTGCTAAAAACATTTTGACTCTTACGTCGCCATCGTGAGAGTTGTGATAACAGATTTCAGGTAGTGGTCTAACAAGTTCTATCTCTAGTCCGGTTTCTTCGCGGATTTCTCTTTTTGTTGTTTCCTCAGGTGTTTCACTCTTTTCCACGCCTCCTTTTGGAAAACTCCAGTCTCTTAGGTATTCTCTTTCGCGATATTCCAGCAAAATCTCTGTTTTTCCCTTGTTGTCGCGGACTATTATTGCCCCTGCTTTTTCGCAATATGTTTTTGCTTTTTCACTCATATCATCAGTATAACACAAGCTTTGAAACTTTTTTAAATGGTGGTATTATTTAAATACCCATGAAAGTTTTAGCTATTATTGTTTTAATAATCATTTTTCCGCTTTTTTTTCTAGCAATCTTTGGGCTATCTGTAAAACAAACAGTTCAGAAGCCAGAGTTTATTAAAAAAGAGCTTGTTGAGCAAAATGCTTACGAGAAAATTAATAGAAATCTGCCAGAAATAGTAAGCTTATTGGGAGAAAATAAGGATAGTGGTGAACCCCCCATCTTAACTAACGCCGAGGTCGGTTTACTTTTGCAACAAACACTGACAGCAGACGCATTGAAGCAAAACACAGAGATGTTTTTAGACGGAACCAGCGGAAAACAGAGTAGTTCTGCGACGCAAACACAAGTTACGTATAATATAAACAAGCTTATTGAAGTGAAATATAATGCTTTACCTGTTTGTACCTCTCAAGTAGAGACCGGTGACATGTCATGCCGACCACCGGGAGTAACATTTGAACAGGTTTTGGCTCAACTTCCCACACAAGGAAACAACCCGCTTTTCAGTGCCGGAAACACTTCTGAAACCATAAATCTCGAGAGTCCAGAAAATCCACAACCTCAAAGCGCCCCAGGCTTATCATCTTTTTCCACCATCGGCAAGTTTACAAATATGACATACATCTTAACCTTTATCATACTTCTCATTATTTACTTTTTGGCGCGTGGTTATGCTGGAAGTTGGTTAGGTTCAGGCAAGGTTTTCGGGGTCTTTCTAGCAGTCCTTTCGGTTCTTAGTCTTCTTTTAAATATACTTCTTTCTCTCTTTACTAAACCTCTCGTAAACGCTATTTCTGGTTTTGCAAGCAAGGCGCCTAGTCTAAAAAAAGAGTTAGTCATACCTTTGCTCAACAATATCTTCAGTAAAGTCAGTCAGATGACGAACAAGATTTCCATAGTATCGGCAAGTATAGGAGTAGTTCTATTTATAGTTTTTTTCATTATTACAAGACGTAAAAAGAAAAATCAGCCTGTTTTGGCTGAAACTTAAGCTTATTTGGTTTTTAGGGGTCATTAAGATGGGTCGTTTATCACGCCTGGTAAGGCTGACATGTGGCTTCTGTCAGTATTTATTTTTTAGGAATCTCTGAGACAGCTTGTCCTAGAGCGGTGAGAACGTAGCGGTTCACAGGTCTTTCTTCTATGACCTTCAGGTACCCGCGTCTACCGAGCCTCAAAATGCTCTTATCCAACTCTTCGCTGGAGCATTCCATGCCGCTACTAGCAAGCGATCTTTTCACTTCGGAGAATGTCTTTGGTTCCTCTTGTAGAGTGGCCAAGATCATTGTCCCGATTTTTTTTGTGCCCATCTTTGCCTCCGGGTGTTAAATAATATTTAACCCTCCGAACATCTGAGCACCCCCATGAAAAAAGAGAGCTTAAAAAGCTCTCTTTGTTTCTAAAATTTGGTTTTCAAGAAACAACTAGTTATAAATTCGCTACAAATTAATAACCTTCTATTCATTTTTTTTCTTTATTTATTTGATTTCATTATATTCATTTTGGAAAAATTGTCAATAACATTTTTACCAAGTCTATTTTAATTATTATGTTGGGATGGTAATATTTAAAGAGAAATAAAGCTAAAATTGTTTAATGAAAAAACCAGAAGAAATAAATTATAAATTTAAGTTTAATCGTAAAAAACTATGGGCACTTGATTTACCGATTGAAGTGTCCAGGATGAGAAACCTCTTGGACACTGATTGGTCAAAAAAGGTACACTGG
>JBBTZO010000056.1:0-1680 GCA_038061315.1 Patescibacteria group bacterium | reverse complement strand
AAGAATGCCACAGAGAAACTGATAACAGAAATAGCACCGCTTTATGAAAAAAGAAAAGGTGGTTATACAAGAATTACAAAGGTTGGTCTTAGGGTTGGTGATGCCGCCCAGATGGCAACTATTGAACTTCTTGATATAGAAAAACTAGTTAAAAAGGTAACAGCAAAAACAGAGAAAAGTGTTCCGGCAAAGAAAGAACCAAAAGCCAAGAAAGAGGCTAAGACGGAAAAGAAAAAGGTGGCTAAAAAATGAAAACATTTATACCAAAAGTAGGCGAAATAGAAAGAAAGTGGTACTTGATAGATGCTGATGGTCAGACGTTAGGGAAGATTGCTGTCATTGCCAGTGATATACTGCGCGGGAAAAACAAGCCTAGTTTTTCACCACATATGGATCTTGGCGATAACCTTATTATTATTAATGCAAAAAAAGTCAAGGTAACGGGCAACAAGACAGAAGATAAGAAATACTACTCTCACAGTTGGTATCCAGGAGGTCTGACAACGACTACTTTTAAGGAAATGATAGAGAAAAAACCAGAGTATGTTATTCAGCATGCGGTTTTGGGTATGCTTCCAAAAAATAGACTACAAAAAGAATTTATTAAAAAAATGAAAGTTTATGCTGGTGCTGAGCATAATCACGAAGCTCAGAAGCCTATTGAGATAAAGATAGAAAACGGAAGGGCAGTAAAGTAAATATGGAAAAAGAAACTACAACGCAACTTAAGGGAAAATACAATGGTGCGGTGGGCAGAAGAAAAGAAGCTGTTGCTCGTGTTAGGCTTTATACTGGAACGGGACAGATTCTAATTAATGGTAAAGACTTTAAAGAGTATTATACAAATGAATCCCAGAGAGATGCTATTTATGCTCCACTCAAACTCTTGGGCCTGGAAAAGAAGTTTGATATTTCGGCCGTAGTATCCGGTGGTGGTAAAAGTGGACAACTTGATGCTATATGCCACGGCACATCAAGGGCTCTTATCGAGTCAGATGGGAGCTATAGAACAACCCTAAAAAAATCAGGCTTTTTAACGCGCGATCCCAGAGCAAAGGAAAGAAAGAAGTGTGGCTTGAAACGCGCCAGAAAAGCTCCACAGTTCTCAAAACGTTAATTTCGTCATTCTGGCTCTTGTCCAGAATCTTCATCTGTCATTCCCGCGGAAGCGGGAATCCAGTCTTTAAATAATTTCTACTTTTTTAGAAAAAGTAGAGTAAAAATCGCGGCTTAGGCGGACTCTTAAAGTATCGCTCAAATCTTCTCTCAAATTTGAAAAATGACAACAAGCCGATTCCGGAAGTCATCTTTTCAAAAGTTCATTCATTTTTTCGCTCTCTTTTCGAGCCGATAGCCGCATAATTCTTCCTAAACCCTCAAAACCATGCTAGGAATTTATTATACCCAAACAGATAAATCATGTTATAATTTCTTACATGAAGGAGGGTATCATTCCAGGAGAGACAAAAAATGATGTGCTAAAAATACTAGCCCTTATTTTTATGCTGCTTTTGACAGTTGGTACGCTAGGCTTTATGATATTAAAGGATATGTCCCTATGGGAATCTTTTTATCAAACTCTTATAATACTTTTTACTCACTTCTACCATGAAATAAAAGAACCCCCAATAGTACAGATATTTATCATTTTCCTAATCGTGGGAAGTTTCATAATAGTTG
>JBBTZO010000055.1:0-3292 GCA_038061315.1 Patescibacteria group bacterium | reverse complement strand
AAAAGATTACGGCTTCTATTCCTTTAAACTTTACTGGTGACTCAAAAGCTGTTATTGACTTAAGCGGAAGTCTTATTACAAACAAAAGCGAAGTTGAAGTTGAGTGTTTGCCGGCGGACCTACCTCATGAGATAGAAGTAGACATATCAGTTTTAGAAGATTTTGAAGCAGTTATTCACGTTAAAGATATAAAAGTACCGGAAGGTGTAGAGATAAAAGATGATTTAGAGGAAACGGTTGCTCTTGTAGAGCCTCCCAGAAGTGAAGAAGAGCTTGCAGAGCTTGAAGAGCCCGTAGAAGAGGGCGAAATGCCGGAGGCCGAACAGGGACAAGTAGAAGAGACTGAAGAGGTCGCCGAAGAGACAGAAGAAGCTAAGCCTACCGAATCGCCAGAATCAAAAAAAGAATAATTTATACATAAAAAGACTTCTTTTCGGGAGTCTTTTTATATTATTTGTTTAGTGTTCTTTTTCCGTCATTCTGGCTTGCCTGCCCGTTCCGTAGCTTTAGTGAAGGAGGGTCCAGAATCATAATAATTGGAGCTCTAGATTCCCGATCGGGTCGGGAATGACATAGGGTGGTATAGAGTCTTTTTATATTGTAGAATAGTACTCAATGGACAAGCTAAAGATCTTTCTAGGAAAAGTAAAGAAAGTTGTGAAAAACAAATACTTTCTTCTTATCGCCGCAGTTCTCATTATCGCTGGTGGCGTTATAGTTTACATTGAACTAACAAAGCCGGTTGAAAAACCAGTAGAGATTAAATCAGAAAAAAAGACAGAAGCAGTTGATACGAGAGTGCCGTCAAAGCTTATGGGTATCAAAGTTGACCCGTCAGTGTTAAATAAAAAGATTGAAGCTGTTGTTATAGAAAATCATCCCGATGCTAGACCGCAGTCAGGCCTAGATAAGGCAAGTATAGTTTATGAAACATTAGCAGAAGGTGGGATTACACGATTTTTGGCTATTTTTCAGGAAAATGATGTAGCAGAGATCGGACCGGTTCGCTCGGCAAGGATATATTTTCTAGACTGGGTGCTGGAGTATGATGCTCTTTTTGCCCATGTCGGGGGTAACATAGCAGCTCTTGATCAAATAGGACCTCTTAAAATACAGGATTTAAACCAGTTTTATAACTCTAACTACTTCTGGCGTGACAACTCCCGATATGCCCCTCACAATGTTTATACAACAACAGATAAGTTGAAAGCGGGTGGAGAAAAGGCAAAATATCCTTCTATGAGTAACTTTTCCGGTCTTACCTTCAAGGATGATGCAAAGGCAGAGCTAAGACCTCAAACAGCTACTTTCACTGTAGATTTTTCCGGAGGATCATATAATCCCACTTACACGTATGACAGAAATAACAATGTATGGCTTAGGTCTCAGTCAGGGGCACCATTCAAAGATAGAAAGACGGGTCAACAGATTGCGCCCAAAAATGTAATAGTTGAATTTACCGGTTTTTCTTATGGTAACTCTAGAGACGGGGCTCAACTAACAACAATAAAGACTACTGGCTCCGGTCGCGCACTTTTCTATATAGATGGTGAGCAAGTAGAAGGAACCTGGGAAAAGGCTGCCAAGAGCTCTAAAACGGTATTTAAAGACACCTTGGGTAATGAAATCAAGTTAAATAGCGCTCAGACATGGATAGAGGTTGTTCCAAGCGGGAACGCAGTTAACTATTCAAAGACATAATATGTTTGGACTATATAGTTTAAAACAATTAGAAAAAAAGCATAAGATATCTATTCGTTATGCTAAACATCTAATCTTAAACAAACATCTTGAGGCAGTTGTTAAAAATGGCCGAGTATTTGTAACTGAAGAAAGTTTGAAAAAATTTCTTTCTAAGCCAAAGAAAGAAAGAAAAGAACATCATAAAGGTTTTTTGAAGAAAATAGGTCCGGGAATTATAACTGGTGCTGCTGACGATGATCCATCCGGAATTGGTACGTATTCCACTGTCGGAGCAAAGTTTGGTCTTGGTCTTTCTTGGATGGCACTATACCTTTTACCCATGATGTCGGCAGTGCAGGAAACTTGTGCTCGTATAGGTATAGTTACCGGCAAGGGACTAGCAGGAGCACTCAAGAAAAAGTTTGGCAACGTAACCGTATTTATACTAGTTTCCATGCTAGTCATAGCCAATACTATCAATATAGGAGCTGATATTGGTGCAATAGCAGCCTCTGTCAGGATGATAACAGGTATGAACTTCTATGTCGCTGCAATTCTCTTCACAGTAATAATTATCTGCCTTGAGGTTTTTGTTAAATATCACCAATATGCAAAGATACTCAGATGGCTTGTCCTCTCACTTCTCGCATACATAATAACAGGAATTATCATTAAGCCTGACTGGATGGAGGTCTTGCGTTCACTCGCCGTTCCAAAAGTTCAGTTTAACTTAGACTACATATTTGCCATAGTTGCTGTTATTGGTACAACTATATCTCCCTATCTTTTTTTCTGGCAAAGCTCTCAAGAAGTTGAAGAAAAAAGGGATGATGGGACTTTGGGTGACCATCATGCAGCGATTATAAATGAAGAGGTTCATGAAATGAGAAAAGACGTTATTTCAGGTATGTCTATAGCTAATCTTGTCTTTCTCTTTATTGTTATCACAACTGCCTTCGTTCTCTTCAAAAATGGTATTACAAATATAGAAACTGCAGAGCAAGCTGCTGCAGCGCTGGAGCCTTTGGCTGGTGAGTTTGCGTCTTTGATATTTACTCTAGGCATAGTTGGTACGGGCCTACTTGCTATACCTGTACTAGCCGGTGCGTCGGCCTATGCTATCTCAGAAGTATTGAAATGGCACGAGGGCTTGAGTCTCAAGTTCAAGCACGCACATGGATTCTATGGGATAATTATTATTTCAACTTTTGTGGGACTTCTCATGAACTTAGTTGGCATAAATCCTATTACAGCCCTTTATTATGCGGCAGTTATAAATGGGCTTGTTGCTTCCGTGCTTCTCATATTTATATTCAAAATAGGAAATGACAAGGAAATAATGGGTGTGCACACAAACCCTGGTTGGGTCAAGATATTTGGGACTATAGCGATGATATTTATGGGCTTAAGCTCACTTATATTAATAGGAGCCTTTATCTTAGGGATAAAGTAGCTATACCAACCTTGTCATTCCGACCGAAGCGGAGGAATCCCTTTCTCGTCATTCTGGCCTGTCCAGAATCTGTATTATACAGCTGTATTTTTTATATATCATCTACTTTTTGGCAGCAAAAAGTAGGAAAAACTGCCAGCTAACGATTATTTTTAA
>JBBTZO010000054.1:0-1382 GCA_038061315.1 Patescibacteria group bacterium | reverse complement strand
TGACTTCTTGCTTTTCTTCTCTACCTCGGCTATAGCCTCGGTCAATATCCTTTGGGTGAGTTCCTGACGCTCCATATTGAGCTTATTTAGCTCCAAGGATAACATTCTCGCTTCATTTTCATTGCTTGTCAGAAGTAACTGAATGGCTTTATCGGCCGTTTCGAGTCGCCCGGCGGCGTTTAAGCGCGGGCCAAGTTGAAAGCCCATTTTATATGAATCTATGTCTTTCATATCGGTTCTGGACACTTCTGCTAGCATCTTTATACCTATCCTCTTGGTCTTTTGAATAACTTTGATACCAAAATAGGCCAATATCCTATTCTCACCCGTCAAGGGAACCACATCACACACCGTACCAAGAGCGGCTACATCCAGAAGCCACTTTTCCTGTCCTTTGATGAGTTTATCAGGAAACTCTTTATAGAGAGCTTGTGCGATTTTAAAAGCAATACCGGAACCGGATAGTTCCTTGTATGGATATTGACACGTTTTCTGCTTAGGATTAACTACTATTGTATCGGGTAAGACTTCTTTGCCCTCTTCCTCATGAATACTGTGATGATCGGTGATAATAATATCTAGCCCTATTTTTTTAGCATACTTCACTTCTTCAACCGCCGTCACACCGCAGTCTACCGTGATGCATAGGGTCACACCCTTTGCAAATATTTCATCTAGGGCCTCTGTATTCAAACCATAACCCTCTGTGTTTCTCCTTGGTATGTAATAGTCGGTATCTATTCCTAGCTCTTTTAGGACTTCGCACAGTACCGTTGTTGCCGTTATACCATCTACGTCATAGTCACCATAGACCACAACCTTCTCACAACTATCTATAGCTTTTTTAATCCTCTCCACGGTTTCTTTTATCCCCTTCATTAAAAAAGGATCATGAAGAGCTTCATACTTTGGGTTTAGAAAGTCTTCCACCTCTCTTTCGTCCTTAATCCCACGAGTAAAGAGAAGCTGTTTCTCTAAATCAGAAAAATCAGAACTTTTTAGGTAATCTTTCGGAAACCTATCCTTAACGGTCCACTTCTCTTTTTGGGTTAAATCCTGCTTTACCATAGGTTTGATTATATACTATTTGCGCCACGAAAAATACTTGACATTTTGGATATTTCGTGGTAAAATCCCATTCAGTACTTCTGACAACTTCAACCCCGAAGGAGGCAAGATGGCAGACTTATCAGAGAAGATAAAAGTCTCTATCCCTCTCAGGGGAGGAGATAAGATTGATCTTGACTGCAGTAAAGCAATGATCGATTATGCTCTGAGCACTGAATTGGCTGAGTTTTTGAGGGATTTCTGGCGTAGAAGAACAACGGCAGAGATATTCCTGAACTACAACAACCTCCATCAAATGCCACCTAGAATATTTT
>JBBTZO010000053.1:0-2587 GCA_038061315.1 Patescibacteria group bacterium | reverse complement strand
AACTGCCTTAAGAGAAAGTCAGACAAAGGAGGGAAAACCTCCGGGGTATGACTCATGTTGCAGGGATTTGGTAAAAGAAGATATTGAGAAAAAAGAAAAAGAAGGACAAGAGTCCGTGATTAGATTCAAAATACCCGAAAGCCCTAAGGAAATCGCTTGGGATGATGTCGTGCGCGGTAAGGTTTCCATTCGCACTGATATACAAGAAGATTTTGTAATAATGAAGTCTGACGGTTATCCAACCTACAACTTTGCGAATGTGATAGATGACCATGATATGGAGATAACTAATGTTATCCGCGGCGAAGAGTTCATACCCTCAACTCCAAAACATATTTCACTTTATATGGCCCTCTGTTGGGAACCTCCAACTTTTTCCCACCTACCGGTAATCATTGGGGCAGATAAAAAGAAACTTTCAAAAAGACATGGCGATACGGCAATAATGGACTACAAAGATAATGGATATCTCGCAGATACTATGCTGAACTTCCTCACACTTCTCGGATGGAATGACGGCACGACACAGGAAATATTTACCAGAGAAGAGTTGATTAAAAAATTTGACTTAAAAAGAGTGGGCAAGTCTCCCGCAGTTTTTGATATTGAGAGGCTCAACTGGATAAATGGCGAGAAAATCCGCGCGATGAAGATTCCTGATTTAACAAAAGAGGTAGAAAAGTTTAATCCTGAATTTTTACAAGGAAAAGAATCTGAGTTGATTGAACGGTCATTAACGGTTATGCAAACTCGGATGGTAACACTGAAAGACTTCACAGAAAATGCAGATTATTTCTTTAAAGATATAGATTATAGCGCAAAAACATTAATATTTGGTAAAAGCACGAAAGAGTCCACATTAAAGGGCCTTAAAGGTGCTTTAAAGACTACTGATGGGGTAAACGATATAGACTCTCCTGATGATGCATCTAGACTACTCAAAGTCGCTGTGGAGTCTGAGGGCCTTTCAAATGGTGATGTCTTCTGGCCGGTTCGCGTTGCTCTATCAGGGCAAGAAAAAAGCCCATCACCAAACGAGATTATGTGGGCACTGAGGAAAGATGAGACGCTCAAAAGAATCAAAGATGCTATAAATAAGGTAGAAAGTCTATGACAGACTCAACTGAAAAAAAATATTCTAAACTAGCAAAAGTTATAACACTAGTAACAACACCAGCAGTAGTGGGCGGTGTACTACTCTTTTATGCAGTTTATATGTTTAGCCCAACAACTGAAATATTCTACAAAACATTTTTATCAGTACTTTTTCTTTCAGTGGTTTTACCTGTGGCCTTTATTTTTCTCCTTATGAAAAAGGGTAAGATTGGGAACTTTCACATGAAGGAAAGGGAAGATCGCATTCTACCTTTTGGCTTTACTCTAATGTCGGGGACTTTTTCAATTTTAGTAGTAAGGTACTTGAACAATGACCCCGTACTTGTCAGAATGTTTCTAGTTTTTTTTCTGATGGCACTGGGGTATTCGGTTATAACATTCTTAAAATTCAAGATTAGCGGACATACATTTGTCTTTACCTCTGCTATGATTATTTTGATAATTTTCCTAGATTTGAGGTTTATATTTCTTTTGCCTTTAGTTTTTTTGATAGGATGGGCAAGGGTTTATCTAGAAGAACATACACTAGGAGAAGTTGTCGGCGGAGCCGCTTACGCGATAACTTCATTTATACTCTTCTCGCTTCTTATAAACAACTAAAATAATTTTTCGCCCAACGAGACAATTGTCTCAACAAGGTCTGACCTTTAAAAGGTCAGACCTTGTTAACTTACAAAAATCTGCAATCTGCCACAACACTAATACATATTAGTGTAATACTCTTAGAATTGAAAAATTTGGCTTCAAATGGTAAAATAGCACAGTTGAATGATTATTATTGGGGAGTAGCCAAGTGGTAAGGCATCGGGTTTTGGTCCCGTGACCGGGGGTTCGAATCCCTCCTCCCCAGCCAGACTGAGCACTAAAGGTGAGCAGGGTGCCTAGGATCTAGCAATCAATTTAAAGGCTCCCTTGATATGATCGCAGGAGCCAAGATGATCGAAGAAGACACCCTAAACTCGTAAATCTACAGCCTTTCGATATCGTCTGTAAGATTTTTGTGGTCTTCTAGCTCTTCTTCCGTCATCATTATTATTCTACCATCTACCCTTACTGGGAACCCTTTCTCAGGATCGAGATGACTTATGTCATTAGAACTAGGGAGAAAACCTCCATTGATCCAATGATGGAGTATACCAATAAAATCTCCCCGGCAGTTTTTACAAGCTCTCATACTATAAGAGCGATCCCCCTCAAAGATAAACTTGTCTGAAACTTCAGAAAAGTTCCAGCAGAAGTCAAGTTTAAGGGTTCGAATATCTCGATCTTCACATCCGCAAACCTGGCAGACGAAATCGTTATTCATGACTCATCCTTTCAAAGATTCAAGGTAGATGATAATGGTACTTCTTTGCGAGATTGGTTAGTATTATAATACTAACCATCCCGTTTGTCAATTCAATTTACGTTGACAAGGGTCGAGGCATCGGACATTTAGGACACTAACATATTAAAATCTATTGTAGCATGT
>JBBTZO010000052.1:0-3124 GCA_038061315.1 Patescibacteria group bacterium | reverse complement strand
GGGATTAAAGCCAAAAATTGCAGAACTTTTGAAAGGTTTAAATGTAGAAGACTCAAAAGATTTGCAGGGCAGAGCTGTAAAAGTACAGGAACTAATCAAAAAAGCCGACTTTCCCGAGGACTTGGCCAAAGAAATTACTGAAAATTACCACAAACTAGCCAAAGAAACTAAAACTGATTTAAAAGATCTCTATGTAGCTATTCGCTCTAGTGCCACGGCGGAGGACTTGGCTGATGCTTCTTTTGCCGGTCAGCAGGCAACATACCTAAACGTTCTGGGGGATATCCCCGTTTTACATGCGGTACTTAAATGTTGGGCATCACTTTTTGAAGCGCGAGCTATTTATTATCGCGAAGATAAGGGATTTGACCGGTTGGAGGTGGGCATAGCCGTACCGATTCAGAAAATGGTCAACTCTGAAAAAGCCGGTGTGATGTTCACTATAGACCCGACAAATAATGATATGGACCATATATCCATAGAAGCGGCATATGGACTTGGTGAAGTTGTAGTCTTGGGTGCGATCACACCGGACAGATACTTGATTGATAAGAAGACTAAGGAAATTACAGATAAAGAGATACATAAACAAACGTGGATGCTTACACGTGAAGGTGGAGACGCCGATACTGACGATACAACCGATATTTCCAAAAATGGCGTTCCGGTACCGGAAGATAAGCAAGACGTACAAAAACTTACCGATGATGAGATTACACAGTTGACCGACTTGGCTCTAAAAATAGAAGAGCATTATGGCAAACCACAGGATACTGAGTGGGGCGTTGAGAAAGGCAAGGTCTATATGCTTCAGTCAAGGCCTATAACCACTCTTGGTGAATCAGTGCCCCAGGAAGCCATGGCCAAAGGTGCTGCTCCACATGAACTTCCGGTTCCAAACGCAACCGGTCAAGACACACGCCCAGATGGCGGGGTAAATATTTCTACAGCAGAGGTAATCCTTAAGGGCTCAGCTGCCTCAGTCGGACTGAATGGAGGTCCGGTTAAAATTATCCACTCACCGGCAGAAATTGACCAGATATTAGAAGGCGATGTTTTGGTTACAGAAATGACTACCCCTGACTTTGTACCGGCGATGAAAAGAGCATCCGCAATCGTAACCGATGCAGGTGGTAGGACTTGTCATGCGGCAATAGTTTCTCGTGAACTCGGTATTCCTTGCGTTGTTGGAACGGAAACGGCAACAACAACCCTTCAGAACTACCCGGAGGTGACAGTAGATGGTAAATCGGGTGCAGTTTATGCAGGTATTATCAAGGCAAAAGAAACCCCGTCGAACGGGGCTGAAGGCGTCGTTCAAGGTACAGTGAATCAAGCGCCGATTGTGACAGCAACTAAAATATACGTGAATCTTGGAGAACCTGAACTAGCTGAAAAGATAGCAGCTCGCGACGTAGATGGTGTTGGGCTCTTGCGTGCCGAGTTTATTATAATGGAGTCTATTGGTGAGCATCCCAAGAAAATGATAAAAGAGAGCCGTCAGGAAGAGTACATCACAAAACTGGCGACCGGGTTAGAGACTTTTTCTCGCGCCTTTGATCCTCGCCCTGTAGTTTATAGAGCAACAGACTTCAAAACTAATGAGTATAGGGGTTTGAAAGGCGGGGAAGAGTTTGAGCCGGAAGAAGACAATCCAATGCTTGGCTATCGCGGTTGTTTCCGTTATCTAAAAGATCCGGAAGAGTTTTCACTAGAGCTTGAAGCAATAAAAAGAGTGCGCCAAAACTTTAAAAATCTCCATCTTATGATTCCATTTGTAAGGCGCACAGATGAGTTTAAAAAAGTAAAAGAAATGGTGGAGGCAAGCGGGCTTAATAAAGATCAGGACCCAGACTTTAAGCTTTGGATAATGGTTGAAGTGCCTTCAGCAGTCATTGAAATAGAGAAATATTGCCAGATGGGTATAGATGGAGTTTCTATAGGCTCAAATGATTTAACACAGCTTATATTAGGTCTAGATCGTGACTCAAGCGTGGTGGCTGAGGAGTTTGATGAGAGATATCCAGCGGTTCAGGAATTCATTAAAAAGACCGTAGAAACATGTCGTGACTATGGTGTCACATGCTCTATTTGCGGTCAGGCACCAAGTGTCTACCCTGAAGTAGCCCAAAAAATGGTAGAGTATGGCGCCTCGTCAATCTCTGTAAACCCGGATATGATAGAGCAGACCAGAAAAATGGTAGCATCAGTCGAAGAAAAACTGATTTTAAAAGAAATGTCAGATGTTCAGAAGAAACTTTCGGAGTTAGAGCACAAGATAGAGGCAAATGATCAGTAAAGTTGCAATCAATAAATTCTAAAATTTGTCATTCATTAGAAATTATGAATTAGAAATTAGAAATTGAACCGTGATAAGTTTTAAATCAAGGAAACTAAACGCGAAAATATTAGAAAGACAATAATTTGAATAGAAGGAAACCATGAAGTGTCCAAAGTGCGGACAGGAAATGATAAATATCAACAACCAGTATATCTGTACTGCTTGCGGTATTGTTGCTAATGAGTTTTCTCCTAAAAGTCAGGTTTTAGCCTCAATAAAGAGAAAAATGGCAGCTGCACAGACTATACCCCAACAGGAGCAGTATATTTCTCCTACTGCAGTTGCGACTGTAGAAAAGCCCGCGGGTGTTTCTACGATGCATAACAAAGAAAACTCAGCGGTTAAAGTAGATATGTCTGGTAAAACACTGGACCAACTCGCAAGGGATGTGGTCAACCAAAACCAGACAAGAGAAGATATAGGAGGCGCTCCTGTTCCCGGTTTTTCAGTTGAGTCTACTCCAAATATGGTTCCTGAAACCGAAGGCGAAAAAGTTATTCCAAGACCGCAAGTAGCTCAAGAACAAAGTATCCCGACCCAAGAAACACCCATACAAATATCTGAAGCCGTTCCAAACAATGCCGAAAACGGAAGTCTTTTTATCCCCCCTGAAGCTCAAGCGGGTCAAAGTACAGTTATGACTCCGCAGCCCGGAGAAAAAACGGATTTAGTAGGTACTACGGGGAGTCAAATGGTTTATCCTTCACATCAAATCAATCCTATTTTAATAAAGATTCTTATTACCGTTTTTATATTACTTTTTCTTTTTATTGCCGGATATTT
>JBBTZO010000051.1:0-5314 GCA_038061315.1 Patescibacteria group bacterium | reverse complement strand
GCCTGTTCTTTTTGAATCTCATTATGCTGAGTCCCTGGCTTCTTTACCTCAACGATAATAATAGGGGTTGATTTTTCCCTTATCACTAAGTCAGCATAAACCACCTTAGATTGTCTCCCTAAATAAGCTTTGATTGGTACATTCAAAAAGATTTGGCTATCCTTATACCCCAATCTTTTAAAATAGGGAATGGTTACCTTTGATTTCACATCCTCTTCAGAATGTAAATCCTTTAGTATTGAGAGGTCTTGATTTTTTGTTTCAGCTTCCATATATTTATTATACTAAAATAAGTAAACTCAGTATATAAGATAAATCATTTTAATTATCATCCTTACAGGAAGGCAAAACAAGTAGACAAAATAAAATTTATTTTTAAAGCTATTTGAGTTCTTGTTGGTATTTGCAATAGTCTTGATTGTGTTTATTTTAATAAAAATACTACTTAATTATAATCAATAATAATCTGGGAATCTTGAATTTAGATATCTAACCAATCGATCTGCCTTAACTTCTACCTCTGATGCCCCCCTTCTAATATAGAGCTTATCCCCTAAGAATGCAGGGGTGTCTCCTTTTTCGATATCAATTTCAATAATTGTGTTGTTATCATTAACTTTAATTTCATTTATACTTCTGCATATCCTCATCGACATTATCTCATTAGAAAACGAGCTACCAATCAAATCTGCTGCTTTATTCGTAAACTTTTCTAAAGACCTCTCTTCGCCAAATTCAAATTCCGATCCTAAGAGAAGAAGTTCACCTTGTTTGCCCTTAATTTTTTCAATGGCATTATGCTTTTTTAGAACTTTTTCAAAATTTTCTTCATAAATCTTCTTATTTTCCAAAACGCCAACATAAAGCTTACCTCCTTCGGCATTCCAAAAACCGGCGATCGATCGTAAGAACTCTTCAATCATCCCTCTCATCTTTTTTCCTTCAATAAAGTATTCTTCTAGTCTCATGTCCATAGAACCCTTTAACTCTGTTGCACTATTTTCCACTAATATTTTTCCTAAATTAATTCTCTCAGAAGAATCAAATCCGCTTATGTCGCTAACATTTATTCCATTTTTATCAAGAAGCATTAAGAATGCTTTATCAAAAAACTCAGATTTTTGATAATCTATTTCTAATGTAGATTTTTTAAAAAAGTCTAGAGATAAAATCATTGAGGCTATTTTTTTGTTGTCATTTGATAATAAATTTCTTATGTCTCTCATTTTCAGCTTAGCCTCTTTACTTTGAAGATAATACTTAATTAAAATTAACTTCTCATAAATTCTCTTTGAATCATCTATGTATGATAGTGACTTTCTATAATCGGCAATTAGTGTATTCGTAGACGTAAAAAGATATTCAATATCTTTATCTTTTATAGCAATATCCATATATGTTAACTCTATCAGCAAATTCATCATATAAGACTTAGGACTGTGCGCCGTCGTAAAATGAGAAGAGGCCTCCTTATAATATTTGATTTTTTTATTTCTATCTTTTTCAAATATTGATAGAAACTCGTTTTTTCTGCCAAGCATTAATTCTACTTCTATATCATCAGCTCTATTGGCCTTTAAAATTTTTAGTGCCTCGTCAAAGTGCTTTTCTGCCCTTTCTCTGCTCTCTTCTAAATATGCTTTGTATTTCAAATATTCTACTTCATCAAGGTAGCTATAATAGTTGCCCCCCTCAACATTCTTTCCTATAGTTGTCAGAATTTTGAAAGCACAGCATATCTCTCTAAGTTCATCTTTGTTTTTTAAGAAATTATCTTTCTTAAATACCTTTTTCCTTAATAATTTCTGATATTTTCTCAAGCTAAACTTAAGCCTATCAATATATGGGTTTTGATTATCTATATTTTGAAGGTTTTTTGAAATATCACATAAAAAATAATGCGGAAATTGATCATTATTAGTTGTTTCAAATAGTGCTATGGATAAAACTGTTTCAAATTCTCTTCCTAATAATGATTGAATTTTGTGCCATAATTTTTTGTCAATTAAATATTCGATTGAATAAATATCAGATTTTTCTTCTGATTGATTTTTACTATCGAAAATTTTTTTCGAATATGCACTCAATAATAAATTATAGAGATTCCCGTCTAATCTTTTTTTTGTATCTTCTATTAAATATAGTTGGTTTTTTTCATAACACTCCTCATAACGAAATAGAACTAAAGATGTTGCATCTGAAAGATATTTTAACGCTGATTTATAATCTCCTCTCGATAATGCATTGCATCCTTTTGCAGATGTATAGTTTGCTAGATTTATGACAAATAACCAATGGCCTTCATTTGCTTCATAAAGTCTCCTTGCAGCCAAAAGAAAGAGTTCGACGTTTCTTTCATCCTTTGCTATCTGTGCGATTTCTTGTCCTGTTTGACCTTTATACTGAGTGATATCACAATCAAAAAAGCGCCTCTCAACATCAGATTCAAACTTTATTTTTTCAAGACCATCAATTTTATTTGCCATAACAAATATTGTTTTAGTTCAAAGATTATAGCATAGGATAAAGAAAAAAGACAGGGAGAGAATGCCTATTTTACTAGCGAGAGTTTGACAGTGAAGAGAGAGCCATCACCGCTATTCTCGGCGTGGATGCTGCCGTCATGCGACCTGCTATTTTTTAGATCTCCTATATCTCTCCATTCAGATATTTTTTTCTTTCAACTTCCGGGAATTTTTCGATTGCGTAGCGCAGCATAGTTCGGGGCATGGTTTTGTAATGCCTAATCCGAGATCCTGAACTTTTTTCCGAGAGATCTTTCCAGAATTTCAATAGTTGCGTTAACTGAAGGATTATCCGTTTTCTTGAGTATTAAACTGTCTTTATACCTTTCAAGCAAAGGTGTCAAAAACTCATCACCCCAAGAAGGCGAAAAGGTAAGCACTCCATCAAAGTCAATCTCAACTGTTTCGTCGCTTTGTATGTTTTCAAGCGCTGACTGAAAAGCCAAAAAAGCCTCTTTACCCGTTTGCCGAGAGATTAGCGTTGTCCCAAATTTTTTTAGCTCAATAATCATAATATTTTTAATAAGTAATAAATGCTATACACCCTTTACTGTTTCCCTTCATTTCAACTAAATTTAGCTCATTCCCTCCTCCAAGCATTTGAAGTTTCGCATTCCCCGACTGAAAGAAGAGATTGATAGGATTTTGAGATACTACTTGGCGAACGTACTTCAGGCCGTTTCCCCTGCTTTCAGGAGCTCGTCCGGAGACTATCTCAGTGAAAGCAACTTTGAGCGCATCCTTATCATATCTTAAACCAGTTTTCACTCTTTTTAAAGTGGCCAGAACACCTAGGCCTCGGTCCGCTAAAACTATCTGCTTCTTCTCGATATCATAACCGAAAAATGTTCCAGGCACATCCGGCCACTGTCCAAGATTATGATCAAACGAGTTGTTGCCTATTTCTCCGGTCACAGATACTAGCAAGGAAAATATCTGTTTTGCTTCATTATCCTGCATTAATAGCTTTTCCATAGATACTAGGCGAGCTTGAAAAATATCACTAGTCCGAGAGTAGTACTCTTCTTTTATATCTTTTCCTGAGATAACCCAATCTTGCGCTCGTTGAAGTAAATCACTAGTCAGAATTTCAACATCTTCTCGTCTGTAGTAACGGTTGCCCTTTGGCTGTTTTCTGACTGAGACCAACCGGCCAGACTCATCCCACCTCCTAAGCGTCATAATAGAAACATCTAAAAGTTTTGACGCCTCCCCTATTGATATATATCTTTCTTTTTTCATAAACTCCTTGCAGTGAAAATTATATCAAATCTATACATTTTGTCAATAAAAGCGTATTATATGGGTCTAAATCTATACATTTTAAGAATAGTCTGATGTGTCGCTTTGAAGGTCGGACCTGGCAGAGTACTGCAAGGATCCGACCTTTTTTAGGGCTATATTTCTCCGTTCAGGTATTTTTTGCGTTCGGGTTCTGGGAATTTTTCTATCGCATAGCGGAGCATAGTTCGGGGCATGGTTTTGTAGTGTTTTTTTAAGAAGTCTGTTTCTGTTTCCTTTGACTTGTTTCCTACTTCCCTCAGCGCCCAGCCGACCGCTTTGTGAATAAGGTCATGAGAGTCAGTGAGAAGTATTTCTGAAAGCTTTAGAGTGTCATCATATTCACCCGCTCTGATAAACATAAGTGTTGAGATGATGGCTATCCGCTTTTCCCATAGATCATTTGAATTTGCTAATTTATAAAGAACATCATGCGGTTTGTCTAGCAGGTAGTCGCCGACTATTCTTGGGCATGTGACATCAACCAAATCCCAATTATTTATATACTGAGTATTATCTAGATAGAGTTTATAGAAAATATCCTTATCTCCTGGATAACGCAGAGTCATAATGATAAGGGCACACGTCCTTTCGTCATGAATGGGGGAGCTGACAAGTTCGGAAATCTCAGGAACGCTTAACTCTTTATATTTCTTCGCAACTTTTCTGATATCCGGAACTCTTATACCAATGAAGACATCTCCCTCGCCGTAGTCCCCTTTTCCAGTTTTGAAAAATCTCTGGGAATTAACAGCCCTTTCTGGGTCTGCAAAACTTCTCATGTCTTTTTTTAGTTCGTTTAAACTCATAGAATTATTTTATTTTTTTAGTATGTTCATAGATATGCATGCCTAGATCAAATATTATTTTCAGAATAATAACAACGAGGACTAGACCACCAGCTTTATTGAAAAAGGCCATAGAGATGAAGATAGCAAACCAAAATGGAAAGATTCTAAGTACAGGTCCCCACATCTGACTATAAGGATATGTCTTCAAATATTCTTTTTTCCGATAAAAGTTGAGATAAAAAGAAGAAAGATGACTTATAAAAAACGACGCCACAAAGAATGCTAATTGGTTTAGAGGTATGCCTAGAGATAAATCAACATTTGTATCTCTTGTTTCAGACAGCTCCCCTGCGTTTATGAGATGTATCAAAATGTAAAAGATAAACATAAGACAGGGAAATATAAGGATGTACAAAACCAAAACTACAGATCTTGGTGCGCTTGCAAACTTTTTATAATCTTCAGAAGCATCTTCGGGTATGTTTTTTGATACATCCGGGACCATTAATATTTTAGGGATATTTACGATACCTATCACGACTGTTTCTATCCAAAAAATCATCATTATGGTAAATATATCCCACCCTAAAAACAAAACACCATAGACAGGTATCGCGTTTACGGCTAATAGAATAGCAGATGACAGGATTAATGATAAGTATTTCATGTTTTGATTATAGCATAAAGATTTTACGGAAATAAAAAAACCCGAAGGTT
>JBBTZO010000050.1:0-1369 GCA_038061315.1 Patescibacteria group bacterium | reverse complement strand
AAATGACCTCCTCAGCATTTTCCGAGGAAAAGGATTGTCCTGCAACAATTCTCGGTAGTTGAATCCTAAATGATTCCATGCTTCTGCCATATACGACACCATCAAAACCATCACCTTCAGTCCCAAAAAAGCCGGCAAGGCTTAGCATAGGATAAACCTCTTCAACGCCAAAGGTATTTGAAATTTTATCAATATTTCCTTGGTCAATGCTAACAACTTTAGACTTTCCCGTTTCAACATCTAACATCTGGAAAGCTTCCATGTTTTTGATACCTTCTGTGGTAAGTTTTTGGAAACCATAACTAAGCGAAATCAGAAAAGTTATAAATCCTATACTTAGTGCAACCCCCCCCGAAGTCAGGAGCGCCCTCATTTTGTACCTTCTAAAACTTTTTAAAGATAGTTTCACAAAAAACCATTGTTTTGCCCAAAAGCTTCCTCGTGAAATCAGACCATTATCCCCTTGGATATCCGTTATTTCTTCACTTACCTTCTCTTTTATTTTAACATTCTTTATAACCCCGTCTTCCATATAGACAAACTTTGTTGCATACCTTTCATAGTCAGGGTTATGAGTTACCATAACCATAGTCTTCTTAGAATCACCGTTTAGCAGTTTTAAGTCGTACATAAGGTCTTCTGCCGAAACTGAATCTAGATTTCCTGTCGGTTCATCGGCCAAAATCATTGGAGGATTTGTAATTAAAGCGCGACAAACACAAAGCTTTTGCTGTTCACCACCTGATAATTCCATCGGATTATACTTTTCAAATTTATCAGCTTTAAAAAGATAAAGGATGCTTTTTGCCTTTTGCATGGCCTTTTTATGAGTAGTACCAATCAAGCTTAATGGAAATGCTACATTTTCAATAACGTTCAGTGCTTTTATCCAGTTTGGCTGCTGGTAGATGACTCCGAAGTTTTTAAGCCGAAAGGATGGTCTCTTCTCCTCTTCTATGGCGTAAACGTTTTTCCCAAAAGCCCTTACTTCTCCCTCATCGGGTCTTTCAAGGCCTAAAATAACATTCAAAAGAGTACTTTTGCCGCAACCAGATGGACCTATCAGTACAACAAATTCCCCTTGCTTGACTTCAAGGTTAACCCCCTTAAGAACCTCAACTTTTTCTTTACCCACAAAAAAGCCTTTCTTGACATTTTTGATTTCTAGTAATGGTTTTTGTTTTTCCATTTTTCCTCTTAAATCACCTGATATGTCTATTTGGGTCCCCTTTCCCCCAAAAGCCACCCGAGGCTTGCCCCGAAGGATTTAACAATAACATCAAAGATAGAAAGACGGGCTTGACCGGTCAGGGTCGAGTTAACTTCAGATTTCGTTTCGTTCTTCGCTTTGTCCTTGGTAACTATCTTA
>JBBTZO010000049.1:0-13574 GCA_038061315.1 Patescibacteria group bacterium | reverse complement strand
ATCCCCATCACCATCATTTTAGACCAATTTTTACCCCATTAATTTACGAAGAGCCTCCTATTCTACAAATTTTTGCCAAATTTCAGCTAAAAGATGTATAATTTAAATATGGAAAATACAAAAACAGATTTAGTAGTTGCGGGATATATAATGCATCAAAACAAAGTTTTGCTGATTCATCATAAAAAGCTAGATTTATGGCTTGGTGTCGGTGGTCACATTGATGAAAACGAAACACCAGATCAAGCATTGCTTCGCGAGATTAAAGAAGAAATAGGCATTGATGTAGAAATACTTAATCAAAGTAACATGCCTTTAGTGGGTAAGATTAAGTCCAATCTCGCCACGCCATTTTATGTTAATGTTCATTCTGTTGGTGACCACGACCATTGTTGTTTTTTCTATATTTGTAAAGCTATAAATCCAGAGCAATTACAAAGAAATAAAGAATTAAAGAATTTTGATTGGTTTACAAAAGATGATTTAAACAAAGAGCTTGTTCCTGCTGATGTCAAAAATCAATGTCTAAAGGCACTTGAACTCATTCATTATTAAGAGATTGTATCAAAAAATCGGACTTTATAAAGAATTGTCTTTGTAAAAATAAACAATTACATGGTAAATTGTTTGATGTTAAAGTATTTATATTATAAAAATAAGGAGACAAAATGGGAGAAAAAACTAACAAAAACTTAAAAGATGCGTTTGCGGGTGAGTCGCAAGCGTCAAGAAAGTATGCAAGTATCAGTAAAAAAGCACAAAAAGAGGGTAATGATCAGGTTGCAAAGCTTTTTAAGGCTGCTTCTCTCGGAGAAGAGCATCATGCCAGAAATCACCTAAGAGCAATGAAGGGCGTGGGTTCCACTGAGGAAAACCTAAAAGCAGCATATGTAGGTGAAACTGAGGAAATTGATAATATGTATCCCAGTATGATAGCTTCTGCGAAAAATGAGAGTGAAACAGAAGCAGAAACATCATTTACTTGGGCCATGAAGGTTGAAAAAGAGCACCAGGGTCTTTTCAAAGAAACTGGTGATAGTTTGGGTAGTAATGAGGCGGTGGAGTATTACGTCTGTTCTGGTTGTGGTCACGTGGGTCTAGGTGAAGCTCCGGAGGTATGTCCTGTTTGCGGAGGACCAAAGAGCGGATTTGAGTTAGTAGAGCTGTAAAAAGATTATCTCAAAAAAACACTTGACAAGGTAACATAAACGTGATAGAATGCGATATCACGGTAGAAAAAGATAGTAATGGTTGAGACATGCCCAAGCCATAGGGCGAGGGAAATTTGACAAAATAGATTGTAGTTGGAGCGACTGGGACCGCGCCATGAGTCTTTGGAAGGACACGTACCGTGTCAAAGCGGGATATATCATTAATTTGATCCCAATGCTTTTCTGAAGGTGGTTGACCTCTCTCGGTTGCTCTTTTAGTTAGTACCAATTACGAATAATACTAATCTACGAATTCTTGTTAAGTTCAATAGGTTGATACCCTAGATCGAGAATTGGTATATAAGTATCATTAGTAATTAGTAAGAGGTAGAAAAGCATGAAAAATATAAACTGGAAAGCATTAGTAGTACCCGTTCTGATTCTTTTTGTATTTATTGGCGGTATTATAGGTATAGTTAACTGGCAGAAGTCAAAACAGGCTACACCGACAGTTAGTGAATTATCGATAAACCTACCGGAAGGAGAATCTCAAACCACTGAGAAAGAAATATCTGTAAGCGGAAAAGTTAAAAAGGGCGACAAAGTAACAGTAAATGAAGCGGAAGTAAAAGTAGAAAAAGACGGTTCCTATGCTAAGGTAGTTACTTTGAGTGAAGGTTCAAATAAGATTATAGTAAAAGACACAAAAAACGGCAAAGAAGTAGGTAGTACCGAAAGAACTGTGAAGTATGTAGCAGCTGCAGCACCAAAACCACAAGATGCTCAACCTACGCCCGCACAACAAGGTTCCGCACCTGCTGCTGTTGCCCCACAAGCATCAGGAGAACTTGCAACATCTGGTCCAAAAGAGACCGCTGCGGTAGTAGGATTTGGAGTACTAGTTCTGATAGGTCTTCTCTACCTAAAAAGCAAAAAACAGCTACACCTGAATCTTAGAAAATAAACTAAATTAATTTTACAAAATAACGGCTCACTCGGGTCGTTATTTTTATATTATGAAGCACTACACTACTTTAGTTTAGTGTAGTGCGACTGGTTAATTTTTAAGTACTACTTCTCTACATCGATGTAGAGAAGTACTCTTTTTACAGTTATTGCCGTTTTCATTAGTGTGCCACTAGCCTAAACCGGTTTAGGCTAGTGGCACTATTGATTAATTTTAGGGAATAACCCATTAACAAGGTTTAGACCTTGGGGGGTTCATTTGGAGTGCGAAAAAAAGATTGCAAAAAAAAACGGATTATTTATAATTAAGCTTACGATAAGTAATTATATTAAAAGAAAGGAAAATTATGCCAGCAGAAAGAGAACAATTTTCAAAGAGAGAAATAAAAGAGTTTGAAAAAAACCGAATTGAAGACAAAGAAAAAGCTCATCATATGGCGAATGCGGAAGCGCCCGAACGCGACAAGCGTATAGAAGCGGCGCATATTGCCGAACGATTAGGAGTTCAGATGGGATCAGATTCAACCGAAGGCTACAAGGCGGCAAAACAGGCGGGCAAAGAGTATGATGAAGAGCAAAGATCTCTTGTCGAGCTAGAGGAAAGACGTCAAGGAGGAGCGGACGAGATGATAAAAAAAACCATCATCGATGGGACGTCAGGAAAATGTCAATTTGGATTTGATGAAAAAGAAAGTTTTGCCAGGTATATGGCAATATTAGAAGAGAAAATCTATGAAGAGGTTGATGAAGGAGAGGGCGGTGTAAAGAGAGTGGCTAAAATAGAAGGATTTGCACTTAAAACAGATGAAGAAGCAAGGACCTTTGAACTGACATATGATAATCCTTTGAATAAATAAATCAAATTTCTTTAAAAAATAACGGCCTACTCGGATCGTTATTTTTATTTGTTATCTGGGTTTTTCTTGAGTCCTTGCCACCAGAGATTAGTCATGTCTGGTTCGTTTTTTATTTCCTCATAAATCTTCTTGGCAGAGCTGGTTGTCAAGAGGCCTTCTATATTTTTTATCCATGTGTTACAGCCAGAGTATCCTTGTTCTACATAAATTTTACATTGAATCGCTAATTCCAACTTATCAGCGTCTCTAGCAATAATGCCTTCCGGCGTTTTTCTTTCGTTTTTTTCATCGACCAGTTTCATAATATCGTCTGATATTGACTTGGGCAGATTTGAGTAGTGTTCTTTTTCTGCCTTGTTTTCCGCATCTTTTGTGTTTAGATATCTAGCACTCACCCATGTTCCGTCGCCGACTCTTATCTCGCCATTTTCATGGAAAAGGCAAAGGGTTGCGGCTCTTTCGGCATTTGCGCCCTCCATTTTTGCCAGCACATACGCTATCTGTGAGGCGATGACAATGTGCTCCGCAATACTATCGGGACTTGAAACGCCCGCATGAGTTACGCCCTCATGTCGAACACGCTTTAACATCTGAATTTCAGACAGGAATTTTTTTAAATTTTCATCAGCCATTCTTTGCTACTTTTCTTTTTGAGAATATAAATATGTAGAAAATCTCAAGGATAGCTAGAGTATTTACTATTAGAAGTACTATAAACCACGCCCTATCATCGTTTTTGACGGCCTTCCAAAGCGCCCAACCCTTCCAGGGGACAGACCAAAGCGCCAAAAGTACTAGTACCCACGAGTTATCTAATATAAACTGTTCCATGATTTTATTCCTTTCATTAAAGTATATTCGATTATATCACAAGATTTAAATTAGTCATTGGGTTATTTGATGTTTTATTGGAAATTAGAAATTGAGAATTAGCAAATTTTGTAGATTCCCGCTGGAGTTTATCCGCCTAGATTCCCGCCTTCGCGGGAATGACAAGAGGGGGGCGGGAATGACAATGATGTTTACCCTTTACAGAAGGGAGATTTTTTGGTATCATTTTATAGTCCTTAAATGAGGATAAAACCAAAAGAAAGACATTCTGCTTAAAGATTTGCAGGATGATAGGAAGAAGAAGGTGGCGAAAGCTAATAAAGAAATGACAATGGAAGACTTGATGGCCTCTTATGGAGACATCAGTGTGCCCAAAGAAGGAGACGTTCTAGAGGGCACTGTTATTAATGTTACAAAAAATGGTGTTTGGCTTGATCTTGGCACATTTGGAACCGGACTTGTTGTCGGACCGGAAGTGACTGATGTTGAGGACGGAGCTAAAGTCGGTGAGACCATGAGTGCCTCTGTAATTTATCAGGAAACTGATGAAGGATATGTGCTTTTATCACTGAGAAAAGCAACACGAGAGAGAGTCTGGGAGAAAATGACTCGAATGATGAACGAAGGCGAAGTTATAAAAGTGAAACCATTTGACGCCAACAAGGGTGGACTTTTAATAGAATATGAAACAGTAAGAGGATTCTTGCCTGTATCACAGCTTTCAACAGAGCACTACCCCAGAGTGTCTGATAAAGATGAGATCCTTCTAAGATTAAACGATCTCATCGGTAAATCTCTTGATGTGGTAGTACTTGATGTAGACAAGATTGAAAGTAAACTAATATTCTCAGAAAAAGCAGCGATGAAAGATAAAACCGAAGAGCTTTTAGGTAAGTTTGCTGTTGGTGATAAAGTTAAGGGAAAAGTGACCGGAGTCGTAGACTTTGGAATATTCCTAAACGTTCAAGGCGTGGAAGGTCTAGTACATATATCAGAAATTTCATGGGACAGAGTAGACAACACATCGGACTTTGTAAAAGTTGGTGATGAGGCAGAAGTTCAGATTATAGGTATCGAAAATGAAAAGATTTCTCTTTCTATGAAGAGACTGACCGACGATCCCTGGGTGAAAAAAGTTAAAGATATCAAGGTTGGTGAAGTGGTTATGGGAGAAGTTTCAAGAATCACTCCTTTCGGAGCATTTGTAAAGCTCTCTGAGGGTATAGAAGCACTTGTGCATATTTCAGAACTTTCCGAGAAGCACATAGCATCACCTGATGAAGTAGTTAAAGAAGGCAAAAAGTATGACTTCAAGGTGATATCTATGGATATTGATAACCACAAGCTAGCACTTTCTTTAAAGGAGACACAGGCTCCATCAAAACCAACCAAGGCGGAGGCGCAGGCAGCCGAAGGAGCCGTAGTCCCGACCGCAAGCGTCGGGAAAAAATCAGTAAAGGATACAGGGAAAAAGGGAGAGGAGAAAGTAGAAGCAAAAAAGAAAGAAGCACCGAAGAAAAAAGAAGTGAAAAAAGATACGAAAAAGGCTGAAAAATAAGATGATGTAAAAATCCTCTTAAATTTTGAGATTTCAAAAAATCCGCCTTTTTGAGGGGATTTTTTGATGGAGACGGATTCCCGCCTGCGCGGGAATGACAGGAAGGAAACGGGGATTTTTTATAACTTACTAATTACGAATTAGAAACGAATCTACAAATTACATATAGATACGAATTAAAGCCAGAAAGTTAACAAAATGAGTGAAGTAGAAAAGAAAAAAATACCAGAGGTTGTGACAGTAGGCGAGTTCGCGCGCGCCCTAGGTGTTTCTGTGGCTACGGTTGTTGCAGAACTGATGAAAAACGGTGTTATGGCGACCATAAATGAGTATATAGACTTTGAAACAGCAGAAATCATCGCTGAATATCTTGGATTTGAGGTAGAAAAAGAAGAAACTTCTGAGGAAGAAACAAAAACCAAGAAACAAGAAACAAATTTAGAAAAGGGTGACATGGTACCAAGACCACCTATAGTTGCAGTTTTAGGGCACGTAGATCATGGTAAAACTTCTCTCTTGGATGCAATCCGCGAGACCGACGTTGTCGGTAAAGAGTCGGGGGGGATAACTCAACATATAGGTGCCTATCAGGTAGAGAAAAATAACAGAAAAATAACATTTCTAGATACTCCCGGCCATGCTGCATTTGAAAAAATGAGACAACAGGGCGCGGAAGTGACTGATATCGCACTCATCTTGGTTGCCGCCGATGATGGGGTAAAGCCACAGACAGTTGAAGCCATAAATCACGCCAAAAAAGCTGAAACTCCCATGATTGTAGTGATAACAAAAATAGACAAACCCGATGCTGATATCACAAGAGCTAAACAGCAAGTTGCAGAACTAGGTTTAAATCCCGAGGAATGGGGCGGAGATACACCCCTAGCAGAAGTATCGGCAAAGACAAAAGAGGGTATAGATGACCTACTGGAGTTGATACTGGTGATGGCGGATGTCAGTGACTTCATGGCTGACCCTAAAATGCCTGCGGCAGGCATAGCCATAGAAACTCACATGGACTATGGAAAGGGTCCGGTTGCTACTATACTTGTCAAAAATGGAACCCTGAGGGTTGGAGACTATGTATCTGTTGGTGAAACATATGGGAAAATCCGAAGCATGGAGGATCATAGAAAAAAGAGACTAAAAGAAGCACCACCTTCTACGCCGGTAAGGATATCAGGACTAAAGGGTGTGCCAAAAATTTCAGATTTACTTCAAGTATTTTCAGATGAAAAGGAAGCAAAAAGCGAGATAGAAAATATTAAAAAAACAAGGAAGGTGAGTTCACTGGCAAATGTGAAGAAGATTGGCTTTGCAGAGCTTTCTGAGTCTATGATAGACTCAGAAAAAAAAGAGTTGAGCGTTGTTTTGAAGGCCGATGTTCGAGGCTCACTGGATGCTATCAAGGAAGCTTTCAAGAAGATTTCAAATAATGAAGTTACTATCAAAGTTGTTTCTGGTAAAGTAGGGGACATCACAGAGAATGATATACAGATGGCTAAGTCCGGCGGTAATATTATTATAGGTTTTAATGTGTCAGTCCCGGCAAATATTTTAACTCTTTCAAAACAAGAAAAGGTAAAAATATATAAATATAAAATTATTTATGAACTTCTTGATGATGTTAAAAATCTACTTTCAGATTTACTTCCACCAGAGATTAAGGAACTGACCCTGGGTAAGCTTAAAGTGCTAAAAATATTTAGCTCAAAGAAAGGCCAGATGGTTGTTGGAGGAGAAGTCAAAGAAGGAAAGATAGAAAAAGACACAGAAGCTAAAATCATTCGAGGCAAAGATGAGATTGATAGAGCAAAGATCGTCCTAGTGAAAAAGGAAAAAGATGAGGTAAGGGAGGCACAGGTTGGTACTCAGTGCGGTATAAGTCTTGATAAAGAAATCGCTATTGAAGAGGGTGACATCATAGAGTCGTTTAGAACGGAAAAAGTAAAAAGAACTTTATAGGAAAATTCCAAGATACAAGAAACAATGATCAAACAAATCTCAAAATTCAAATTTCAAACTTTTTGTAACTTGTTTCTTGGTTATTGTGCCTTAATGCGGAGCGCCTATGTCTGACAGAATCAGAAAAGTTAATGAACTCATAAAGCATGAAGTTGCAGCCGCACTAAAAAGAGAAGGTGTTGGCGGTTTTGTAACTGTAAAGGCAGTGGAAACAAGCCGCGACATGAAACACGCGGATGTTTGGATAAGTATAATCGGTGAAAATGAAGAAGAGATACTTTCAGAAGTCGAGGAAAAAAGACACGAAGTCCAACAGGCGGTTAGTAAAAAACTAACCTCAAGAAACGTACCGGCTATTGCCTTTCGACTAGACAACTCTGGTGCATATGCACAGAAAATAGAGGAACTACTGAAAAATGGCAGCACAAAGAGTTAGCTCAAAAGAAATTTCGGAACTTTTAAAGAAGGCAAAAAGTGTGGCTATTTTTGGTCATATATTACCCGATGGTGACTGCTATGGTAGTGTTTTCGCTCTAAAAATGGCCATGGAAAGTCTGGGAAAGCAAGCTTTTTCCTATCTTTCAGAGGATGTCCCCGAGTCTTTATCGTTTCTTGAAGACTATGAGAGCTTAAAATCACAAAAATACTTTTGTCCGGCTGACTTGGCTATCGTCCTTGACTCATCAGACGTAAAAAGAACAGAAAATCAAAACTTTTTAAGCAGATACAAAGAAGAAGGAACGAAAGTATGTCTAGTCGATCATCATACGCTCGGAGATTTTATGGGTTTTGTAGATTACGCTTGGCAGGATACTGAGAAAAGTTCGACCAGTGAAATGATTTTAGATGTTTTAAAGGCAATGGATTTAAAAATAAAAAAAGAGGTAGCAACTTTGCTTTTGACCGGGATAGAAACAGATACGTCAAGTTTTCAAAATCAGAATACAACCACTGAATCACTTGAGGCGGCGGCGTTTCTCATGTCAAAGGGTGCGCGACATACTCGTATAGTAAACAATACATTTCATATAAAAGACATGGATACTATAAAACTATATGGTCTCGTTCTGGAAAGATTAGTTTACAGCAAAAAATATGGGACAATTCTGGGTTATTTAACTCAAAAAGATATAAAAAGCATTGGTGCTGAAGGAGATTTTTCTTCAGGCATTGCAAACTATTTGAACACGATAGAAGACGCGAAGGTTATTATTTTTATTACAGAAAAAGAAGAAGGAATACTGAAGGTATCTTTAAGAACAAGAGATGAGAAGGTAGATGTTTCTAATCTTGCCAAAGCAGTTGGTGGAGGGGGACATGTGAAAGCGAGTGGGTTTACAACAAAGGGAAAAATAATTATCAAAGATGGACAAGTCCAAGTTGTTTGACCCTGTCATTCCGGACTTGATCCGGAATCTAGATTATAAGAATTTCACTGCTTCGCAGTCATTATATTGATCTACTTTTTTAGAATCTTTTATTCTACTTTTTGGCAGCAAAAAGTAGGAAAAACTGCCAGCTAACGATTATTTTTAAAGTGTCGGATATTGCCTTACTTCAGGTTTAAAAAAATTAACTCGTTTCACTCAAACAAAATTCTTTTTAAAGTCTTTATTCGGTTCATCCTTTCTTTAAAAAAATCATGCTGGAGAATATAGGTATCTTTCAATCCGATAGTCGCATTAAGAGTCTTTAAAAAAATCACGCTGGAAATATGCTAGGCGTCGTTTCTGGTTCAGTATTTTGATAATTTTAATTTGAGATTTGTTTGGTCATTGTTTTTTGTAACTTGAAATTTATAAATTCTTCTTGTTGAAAAGATATTTTCCGTGGTAATATTAACTTGAAAGAAATTATTTATCTCCGCATTTTGCGGAACGAGGGAGAGAAACATGGAGGGAGAAGGCGGTAAAGAGAAGATTCTTATTATCGAAGATGATAGGTTTATCTCTAAAATGTACCAAACCAAACTCAGTCTTGAGGGATACACGGTTGAGACTGCTGAAAATGGTGCTCAGGGCGTAGAAAAGATTAAATCTTTTCTACCGGATATAGTTCTACTTGATATCATTATGCCTGAAATGGATGGCTTTGGTGTTCTTGAGGCCATAAGAGATGATGACACTATAAACTCGACCCCGGTAGTTGTGATGAGCAACCTTGCGCAAGAAGATCATCTAAAAAGAGCAAAAGCACTTGGTGCTAAAGACTACATAGTAAAGAGTCAGTTGACACCCATGGATGTAGTGAAAAAAATTAAAGAGATCCTGGCGCGCTAACCTAGGATTTCACCAACAATTTTAGAATTTCCGAGTAGAAAATCGCTTACAAGAAGCGGTTTTTTGCCTTCTAGTTGGAGTTTGTTTATAACCAGAATACCTTTACCGGCTTGGATGCCGTATTTCACCTCCTTTGTCATTCCGGACCCCGATCCGGAATCTATCTTATGGAAAGTACCGACTTTTTGACTAGAGTTGTTATCCAAGACCTCTGCTTCAAGTATTTTAAGCATTTTCCCGTCCCAAAAAGTATAAGCGCTTGGCCAGGGGGTATAGGCCCTAACTTTTCTTTCAATAACTTCAGCCTGTTCACTCCAGTCTATTTTTCCGTCAGATTTTTGGATTATTTTTGTAAATGTAGCCCGTGAACTGTCTTGTTTTTCTGGTTTTATTTCTTCGTTTAAACAGTCATGTATTACACTCGGTAGCTCATAAGCAGCAATATCTGCCAGAGTTTTTCCAAGAGTTTTGGTAGTTTCGTCTCCTCTTAGGTCAATCTCATACTTATAAACAATATCTCCGGCATCTATTTCCGGTACTACTTTTTGGATTGTAATACCTGTCTTTTTATCTCCATTTAGTATAGTGGACTGAACGGGTGAGGGGCCTCGGTGGAGAGGAAGCAGGGAAAAGTGCACGTTTAAAAAGCCGTATTTGGGTATTTTCAGGGTATTTTCTGAGATAATGATACCAAGGGAGGCAACTACAACTAAGTCGGGTTTAATATTGGATATTGTTTTTTCTAGTTCTAATTTATTTTTTGGCTCAAATATCGGGATATCTTGAGACTCTGCCAGTATTTTTATGGCTGATTTGTCTGATTTACTGCTACGCCCCTTTTGTTTATCTTCTTTTGAAATAAGAGTTAAGTTATCAAACTTTTCAACTAATTCAGCAAAAATAGGTTCGGCGAATACATTACCACCAGCAAAAGCTACTCTTGGGCTAGATGTTTGGCTCTTCATTTTTGGGCTTTGCCTTTCTTATAGTCTTTTTGTCAGTGATGAGATCTATAAAGAGAATACCATCAAGGTGATCTACTTCGTGTTGGAAAATTCGCGCCAAAAGACCAGAGGCATTTATTTTAACTTTCTTACCCTGAATATTTATAGACTCAAGATGTACTTTTTTCGGTCTTTCAACTTTCCCGTAAAGATAAGGACAGGATAGGCACCCCTCCTCAAGAGATATCTTTTCTTTTGAAAACTTGGTTATCTGAGGGTTTATATAGGCGGTAAGAGGTATGGCCTTTTGTATGACTTTACCTTCTTTGTCTCTTTGTTCCCTGACCCGCACAAGGATTATCCTTACACTCTCACCTATTTGTGGCGCAGCAACAGCCAGGCCTTCTATTTCAGACTGTTCTAAGGCCAGGGTCATATCCTCTATGACTTTTGTGATATTTTCATCTATTTTTTCTACTTCCTTAGCCTTCTTTCTTAATATCGGATTTGGCTCAGTTAGGATTTTTACTGCTTTCATACTATTCCTACGGGATTTATGTCTACTTTCAACTTAATGCCCGTATATTTTACCACTTTTTTGGCTATAGATTCAAGGTTTTCATTTGGTCCAACCTTCAGTATTATCTGAAAACGATAAAGATTATTGATTTTTGGGAGGAAGGCAGGGGACGGACCGACTAGGACTATATTTTTATTGCCTTTAATTATTTCCTGAACAATTTCTTTACTCAAGGCGGAAGATTCTTCCTCGCATTTTTTTAAGTCTTTGTTTGAATATAGTAAATGAATTATTCGTGAATATGGAGGGTAAAAAAGCTCTTTTCTTTTAGGCAGCTCACTCTCATAGAACGCTTCATAGTCGTGACGAGCCGCCATGGCTAGTATGGGGTTATCCGGGTTGTAGGTTTGCAGTATAACCTTGCCTCTTTTTGTACCGCGACCAGTCCTGCCCGACACTTGTGTTATGAGGGAGAAAGCATGCTCGGAGGCACGAAAGTCGGGAAGGTTTAGCATATTGTCAGCACTTACTATTCCCACCAGATCTACGTCGGGAAGGTCCCAACCCTTGGCTATCATTTGTGTACCAATGAGTATATCAAAGTTTTTGTTTTTAAACTCTTCATAGATGTTTTTATGGTCCTTTTTTACAGAGTCAGCGTCCATACGCTTTACCCTTGCTTTTGGGAAGAAATGCCTGATCTCAGACTCTATCTTTTGTGTGCCTTTACCGAAGTACTTTATAGCGTGTGATTTACACTCTGGGCATATGGTGGGTACAGACGTTTTATAGTCGCAGTGGTGGCAGTACAGTCCTGTCTGACTTCTTGTCTCATGATACACAAGGGGGATATCGCACTTTGGGCACATGACCACGTATCCGCAGTCACGACACGATACAAAAGTAGAGAAACCGCGTCGGTTCATGAATAGCACCACCTGCCTCTTGTTATCTAACACTTCTTTTATCTCCCCTTGAAGCCTCTCTGAAAAGATGGATTTATTTCCATATTTAAACTCATTTCGCATATCAACTATAACGGTCTCTGGCATTTTTTCCTGGACATATCTTTCTTCTATTTTATGGAGATAGTATTTTCCGCTCTTTGCATAAAAAAATGATTCAAGTGATGGCGTGGCACTTCCCATGACCAAGTGGGTGCCGGTAATTTCTCGGAACTTCTCAGCCACCTCGCTGGTGAGATATTTTGGATTATTATCCTGCTTGAAGCTTGTTTCGTGCTCCTCATCTATAACTATTAGCCCCAGACTCTTAAAGGGTAGATAAAGCGCGCTTCTGGAGCCGATAACAATATTCTTTTTGCCTTCAAATACACTCTTCCAGACCTGCGCCCGCTCTGTTTCCTTCAAATAGCTGTGGTATAGGGCAACTTGACCGGTAAAGCGCTCTTCAAATCTTAAGACTGTTTGAGGTGTTAGGGCGACTTCAGGTACGAGTATTATTGCTTGTTTGCCATCCTTTATAACTTTTTCGAGAACATCCAGGTATACTTCAGTTTTTCCAGAACCCGTAACGCCAAAAACCAGATGGGGCTTATCGGTTTTATTCAAAATATCTTTAACTATTTTTGCCTGATTTATAGTTAACTCAGGTCTTTTTCGTATCTGTCCGCGGATTTTCTGGGTCGCAACTTCTCTTCTTTTTTTAAGAACCCCTGTCGGCAGGATGGTTTTTACTATCTCGGAAACAGGCGATGCATAGTAGTCGCGCATCCAGGGGATAATATTTACTAAATGTTCAGGCAGAGGCCCTTCTAGAATCCCTGTGATTTCTATAGTTTTAAAGTCAGGTTTTTGGGCTGGGGCAATAACAATTCCCGCCGATTTCTTCCCCCGGAAAGACAAAGAGACGATGTGGCCTACCTTAATCTGACTCCTCAAACTTTCAGGCACACTATAAGTAAAAAAATCCTTGCTTCCACTGCCAGCCGAGACAGCACACAAAACGTATTCCATAGCCTCATTATAAGGCAGTAAGCAGGTAACAGTAAACAGATAATTCTTTGTTTGCAAGGGCCTGGCCCTTGCAAACGACAAGGGTCGAACCCCCCAACAATCAAAATACAGCTTTGGGAAGTTGTTTTTTGGGATTGAATGTAGTACAATAAGCACAAGCGTTTGAGAATTGACAGCCGGAGGACCCCGGCTTTATTTGTCAACGAGGAACTTGAATTTTAGAAAGGAGATACGGGATGGGAGTAAAGATTGCAGTTTTCTTCGTGGCATATTTGCTGGATATAGTTGCCAGCAATATACTGGTAATGTGGTCAGAGATTTTCATGGCGGTTGGCATTTTTTGTGCCATAAAACTTGTTATTTATAGTTATCAAGGTCTTAACAAGATATTGGGCTGAAAGGAGCGGTGATAATGAAAGCAAAATGTTCGATACCAAAACCCGACAGAAAAGAGCTAAAGAATAACCAGTTGAAGGGACTTCGTGGAGCATGTATGACTCATGGCTGTGAAATTGAGCCGTGGCATG
>JBBTZO010000048.1:0-6487 GCA_038061315.1 Patescibacteria group bacterium | reverse complement strand
GTATTTTTCTATAACAGATAGATTATACCAAAAAAATGCAGACCTATCAAGGATTACTTCTTATACCTCTTTGTTATATTAGGACTTTTAGGGCCTTAACTATTAGGTAGATACCGATTATCATGAGTACTGTTATGGTTACATCATTTCCATGTTTTTCAAGGAATACGTTTGCTTTTTCTAGTAGTCTTTTAGAGCTCTTTGGGGCAAGTATTGTGATAAAAACAGGTATAGTGACGGGTAAGAGTATAAAGAAGTTTATAAAGAGTAGGGCTATAAGGCGACTCAAAAAAGTGTTTGTATCTAAAGAAATGGTTTTTAGGGCAGCAAGGTAAAAAATAAAAGTAGAGAAGTTTGTAGCCATAGAAAAACCTCCGAGCAGTAAAAACCAACTGATCTGTGGTGTTTTATTTCCTTGAGATGAACGTCCTTTCTTTTTTTTGCCGGGCTTAAGTATCTTTTTTATTCCCCAGAGCAGTAAAAATATGCCAAGTCCTAAATCTATATAAGATGAGATGGGCGAATATATTTCTTCCCCGGAAGTTGTCAGTTCTCCGGCAGCCAGTATTTCCAATGTCCCAAATGTGATAGTAACAAAAGCTGCCCCAATCAAAAAAGCAACTACTCTTTTTTTGGCGTAGTTGCCGCTACTCAAGGTAACTATAGTTATTGCCAAAACAGTCGGGCTTATAGCAGCAGCTAAAGCAAGTGGGAATATATTTAAAATAAGATTTTGTAGAGACATGAAATATCTTTTTATGTATTTCTATCATAATAACCATATTTTGAGTAAAAATATATATTTGAAAATAAAAAATACACGATTTGTCTTAATATGTAAGCTGCTTTAAAATAGATTTATGCAAAGAGGAATAATAATGTTCGGAATGGCCATAGGTTCTACTGCAGGAGCTTATTTACCTACGCTTTGGGGCGGAAGTCTTTTATCTATAACGTCAGTAACTTTATCTGCTATTTTTGGTTTACTAGGAATCTTAGGGGCATGGAAGTTAACACGAAGTTTCTAGTGCTTTGATTCCCTTGCATTCAGCTTCAATCTTTGCTATACTTACTAGACAAGAAAAATATTAAAAACACACGCTTTTTGATGCGCGAGTCCTCCCATAAAATGGGTTCACGGGCAGATGACAAAGGCGGAGGGTCCGAAGAACATCGGACAAGAAAAGGAGAAAAATGGCAGAAGTAACAATGCAGAAATTATTTGAAGCGGGAGCACATTTCGGGCACCAGACACAAAGGTGGAATCCGAAGATGGCTCCTTATATTTTTACTCAAAAAAACAAAGTTCACATTATAGACTTAGCTCAAACGGTGGGAAAGCTGGAAGAGGCTAAAAAGTTTATTGAGTCCGTGGTAAAGAGCGAGGGTAAAATCCTCTTTGTCGGTACCAAGAAACAAGCACAAGGAATAGTAAAAGAAGAGGCCGAGAAGTGTGGTATGCCTTATGTTTCAGAGAGATGGCTCGGGGGTATGCTAACTAACTTTGCTACCATTGCCTCAAGAACTAAGTATCTAAAAGATCTTGAAAGAAAAGTTGAGGAAGGCACCGGAATGACGAAGAAGGAAAAGCTGAAAGCAGAGCAGGAAATAGGAAAACTTCGTGCAAACCTTGGCGGTATCTTGGATATTACCAGAGTCCCGGATGTTCTTTTTGTAATAGACGTGCAAAAAGAGATGACTGCGGTAAAAGAAGCACAAAAAATGGGGATGCCAATAGTTGCTATTGTTGATACAAATGTAGACCCCGGACTAGTTGACTATCCTATCCCGGCAAACGATGATGCAGTAAAGGCCATAAAAATGATTTGTGGGTATATCTCAGATGCTATAAAAGCAGTACCGGCAAAAGAAGCTCCAAAAAATATTCCGGCAGAACCTGATATCGTTGTCAAAGAGGAAAAGGGAATAGAGGAAGTTGCGGAAAAGATTGAAGAACAAGATAAAGAAGATTTGATGAAGAAAGCAAAGAAAGAAGAGCCCACCCATAAAGATTCGGGTAAAAAGGAGGTAAAGTAATGGCAGAGATAAAAGCTAGCGATGTAGCAGCTTTGCGCAAGATGACAGGTGCTCCCATGATGGACTGTAAAAAAGCACTTACGGAGTCAAAGGGCGACACAGATAAGGCAATAGAGCACCTGAGGAAAAAAGGTGCGGCAACAGCAGCAAAAAGAGCTACCCGTGAAGCAAAAGAGGGTGTGATTACTTCATATGTACATGGCGATAAGATAGGAGTGTTAGTTGAGGTAAACTCAGAGACTGACTTTGTAGCGAGGAGTGAAGACTTTCAGAAGTTTGCCCGAGATGTAGCTATGCATGTAGCAGCGGCAAATCCCGAATATTTAAAGCCCGAAGATGTTCCGGCAAAGATTCTTGATAAAGAAAAGGAAATAGAGCTAGAAAAGTTGAAAAAAGAAGGTAAACCTGCAAATATTTTAGATAAAATCTGGGAAGGTAAAAAAGAAAAATATTTTAGTGAGAACTGTCTCATAAAACAGAGCTACGTAAAAAATCCCGATATCACCATAGAAGAACTTTTGAATGAAGTGGTGGGAAAAATCGGAGAAAAGATAGAAATTCGCAGATTTGCGCGTTTTGAGTTAGGAAAATAAAGGGTAACCAATTACAAATAATACAAATATACGTATTCTCGGTCTAGTCGCAACATAGAATCAATTATTGTAAATAAGAATAAGTAAATTAGTATTATAAGTAGTTAGTTAAGACAAGGAGGAACGACGACAATGATACAAGAAATCATAAAAGAAACCGAGCCAAAGTTTGAAAAGGCGCTAACGATCATGGAAGAGGATATGGCGGTGATACATACGGGCAGGGCGAGTGCTTCCTTGATTGACGGAATCTTAGTAGATGTATATGGAACAAAAAACCCCATCAAGACTATTGCAAATATATCTATCCCCGAGCCAAGGTCTATACTTATACAGCCTTGGGATAGAGCAAATATCTCACAAATAGAAACAGCTATACGCGAGTCTGATCTCAAACTAAACCCGGTAAACACGGGTGAAAATATCCGTATCAATCTTCCCGAACTAACAGAAGATAGAAGAAAAGAGTTTGTTAAGGTTGCAAAGGAAAAAGCAGAGAGTGCTCGTGTATCAGTTCGAAATATTCGCGGAGAAGCATGGAACGCTATAAAAAAAGCAAAAGCGGATGGTAAAATATCAGAAGACGATATGTACTACGGAGAGGAACAACTGCAGAAAATAGTTGATAAGCATTACTAGGGAATAGAGGAAGTTCTGAGCAAAAAAGAAAAAGATCTTCTGACTATTTAACAAGAGGAAACGAATTTGACACTTTTAATAACAATATTAGGATTTTTATTTGCAATCTTCATGATTGTTATTGTTCATGAATTTGGGCACTTTATAGCAGCAAAAAGAAGTGGAGTAAGGGTAGATGAGTTTGCTTTTGGTTTCCCTCCAAACTTATGGAGAAAAAGTATTGGTGAAACAACATACTCGGTTAATCTTATACTTTTAGGTGGATTTGTAAAACTTTATGGTGAGGACGGTTCCGATGAAAAAGACCCCACGAGTTATGCTTCAAAACCGCCCTATATAAAGATTTTGATTCTTGTGGCGGGAGTTTTCCTAAACTTTGTCTTAGGATGGTTCATCCTCTTTGGTTGTTATCTTTTTGGTATGCAACCTATTGCTCCGGGTATGGCGGACCACAAAGGAGTTGTTAACAATACCAAAGTAATCATTGGGATTGTAGAAAAAGACAGCCCCGCCGAAAAGAATGGTTTACAAAAAGAAGATATCATCAAGAAAGTTGACGGAAAAACTGTTTCCTCATCTGATGATGTGCTTATTTATATTAATAATAAGACGAAGGAAACCAGTGGTAATATAAAAGTTGGTTTCACTATAGAGAGAAATGGCCAAACTCAGGAAAAGGAAATAGAAACCTATACGGCGAAGGAGATGGTGGGTAAAAGAGAGATAGAGAGAACTAGGATAGGAGTAGTTGTAGAAGATAAGGGCAACATCAAAGCAACTTCTATAGTAACGGCCTTTACAGCAAGTATTAAAGAGTTCGGACGGATAGTTTCGCTAACTGTTGAGGGAATAGTTAACTTGTTTAAGAAGCTTTTCCTCCACTTCCAGGTTTCTGATGAAGCATCCGGCCCGGTTGGAATATATAAAGCCATGGATTTTTATATCCAAAGAGGATTGTCTCAGTTTGTACAGCTCATAGCCATGTTATCTATTGCTATAGGTCTTTTTAATATCATACCCATACCGGGACTAGATGGTGGACATGTATTAATTGTTTTAGTAGAATCAGTATTTAAAAGAAAGTTTTCAAATAAAACTAAAAACATCATTCAGTTCGCTGGATTTGGAGCTATAATCGTATTATTCATAGTAGTTTCCTTTAAAGATTTATTTAAATTTGGTATTATTTAACAGCTCAATTTTAGGAATAAAAAATGAAATCACCAGAAAAAATTACAAAACAAAGCGAAAATTTCTCAAAGTGGTACACGGACGTAGTCAGGGTTGCCGACTTGGCTGACTATGGCCCGGTTAAGGGCACAATGATTATAAAGCCCTACGGCTATGCTATCTGGGAGAGAATACAGTCTATTTTTGATGCAAGGATTAAAGCGAAGGGTATCTCAAACGCTTACTTCCCCATGTTTATACCTGAAAGTTTGCTCCATAAGGAAAAAGAACACGTTGAAGGTTTTTCTCCGGAGTTAGCGGTAGTTACGCATGCCGGCGGTGAAAAGTTGACGGAAAATGTGGTAGTCAGGCCAACGTCTGAAACCATTATGTATGATGCATTTTCTAAGTGGATTAGTTCATACAGAGATTTGCCATATCATGTAAATCAGTGGTGCAATGTTGTCCGCTGGGAGAAAAAGACAAAACCATTTATAAGGACAACAGAGTTTCTTTGGCAGGAAGGTCACAGTGTTTTAGCCACCGAGAAAGAAACCGATGAACTAGCCCTTGATAGACTCGAAGAATATCGTAGTTTTTTTGAAGAAACTCTTTGTATACCGATGTATGTAGGTAAAAAAAGCGAGAAAGAAAAGTTTGCTGGTGCTTTATATTCAACGTCATGTGAGGCACTACTTAAAGATGGCAAGGCGTTGCAATCTGCCACCTCTCATAATCTCGGACAAAATTTTTCTAAGTCTTTTGATATTCAGTTTGAAAATGAAAAAGGAAAAAGAGAGTTTGCTTGGCAGTCAAGCTGGGGTATGTCAACAAGAACTATTGGTGGTATAATCTTGACCCACGGTGATGATAAGGGATTAATATTACCCCCGGATGTTGCACCTGTTCAGTTAGTTATAATCCCGATATATAAGGATGAAAAAGAGAAAAAAGAATTGGCGGATTATATTGATGGAATTAAGAAAAAAACAAAAGATTTAAGGGTAAGGATAGATGATCGTGAGCAATACTCTCCAGGATGGAAGTATAACGAATGGGAAGTAAAGGGTGTTCCTCTAAGGATTGAAGTTGGACCAAAAGAAGCAAAAGAAAAGAAAATTACGGTTGTTTCCAGATTAGATGGTAAAAAAGATTCTGTTTCGTTGTCAGAGTTCAACCCAGACAAAGAACTAGATAAATTTAAAAAGACACTTCTTGAAACGGCTAAAAAATTTGTTACAGAAAATACATATGAAGTTACATCGTATGACGACTTGAAAGGTGTGATTGAAGTTAAAAAGGGATTTGCCCTTGCACCCTGGTGTGAAGATGGTAAATGTGAACAAAAAGTGAAAGATGAAACTACAGCAACAACGAGAGTAATACCATTTGAGCAAAAAAATATAAAAGGTCAAAAATGTATAGTTTGCGGTAAGGAAGCTAAGGTATGGGTATATTTTGCAAAAGCATACTAGGAGATATAAATGTTAGATAAAGTATTTGGACATTTTTCCCATGATGTAGGGATAGACTTAGGGACGGCAAACACCCTTGTGTACGTAAAAGGCAAGGGGATTGTTATCAATGAGCCTTCTGTTGTGGCTCTAAATACAAAAACTAAACAGATTTTAGCTATTGGCGATGAAGCAAAAAAGATGGTAGGTAGGACACCGGCAAACATTGTGGCTACTCGTCCGCTTGTTGATGGTGTTGTCAGCGACTTTGAGATAACCGAACAAATGCTAAAATACTTTATCGATAAAGTTCATAAAGAAACCTTTGCTCTTTTTCCTCGTCCTAGGGTGGTTATCGGTATCCCATCCGGAGTAACAGAAGTGGAAAAAAGAGCGGTGGAAGACGCAGCTATAAATGCCGGTGCCAGACAGTCATTTTTGATAGAGGAGCCGATGGCAGCAGCTATAGGGGCCAGGCTTCCGGTTCAAGATCCGGCCGGTTCTATGATAGTGGATATAGGTGGTGGTACTACAGAAGTTGCCGTTATATCACTTGGGGGCATAGTTGCCTCTAGATCTTTGAGAATTGCGGGA
>JBBTZO010000047.1:5692-9006 GCA_038061315.1 Patescibacteria group bacterium | reverse complement strand
ATCCCCATCACCATCATTTTAGACCAATTTTTACCCCATTAGATTACGAAGAGCCCAAAAATCATTGACAAAACCCAAGTCTAGGTAGTATAATAATTTATTCCGATTAAGTTATTCAGGATATGCAATGCACCTACAAATTTGTGACCCAGGAGGGTTCAATGAAAAAAGTGATTAAAGCGCTATCAACGATAGGAATCATTATCTTCATTGTAGCGACTATAACTATTGTGATCGGCGGTCTAATCCGGTACTCAAGCGGTGAAACGGTCACGGAAGAAAAAATGCTTGCGGGAGGTATTCTTGTACAAAAGGTATCTGAGAACCTTACATATGATGCCATACGGATATCTCTCACTGATCAAGCATGCCCCAAGGACCAGGAGACCATGTACGTAATTCAGTTTGGCTCTAGTTCTGCGGACTACTTGTCTTGTAATAGTAGTAAGCCTCTTAATAAGAGGGCGGGCTATTACGAAGATAAGGATATTACTATCAGAAAGTTCTCAAAGGATAGTGAGGATACTTATAGGCACCATGAATTGAGTTGGGGGGAAAACATATAAAAGAACAGGGGGGTACATGGGGATGGCATACGGCCATCCCCTCCTTTTTGTGTTAAAATACAATAATGAAAATACTATCAAAAGGTTCAGATGAAACGGTTGATTTGGGCCAGAAATTAGGTGAGCAGCTTAAGGGCGGTGAAGTCGTGGCTCTTTATGGTGATCTTGGTGGAGGGAAGACACAGTTTACTAAGGGTGTTGCTAGGGGTTTAGGCGTGAAAGATAACATCATCTCCCCTACTTTTGTTGTTCGCAGAGACTATAGGAGTCAGAAGCTAAATTTACTGCACTACGATTTCTATCGATTTGAAGTGCCGGATGAAGAACTGGTTGAAAGTTTGGAAGAAGGAATGGATACTGAAAATGTGACGGTTATAGAGTGGGCAGAAAGAGTTGAAAAACATCTACCTGAAGGCGTGATTAAGGTTAATTTTAAGTATATTTCAGAGAGTGAAAGGGAAATAGAGATTTCTTCTCCTCTGTCATTCTGGCTTGACCAGAATCAACACAATGTCATTTCGACCGACTTTATGGAATAACGAGCGGAGAAATCCCTTTTTTATAGTTAATTCCACTTTTGACTGGGCAAAAGTGGAGTAAAACCCACTAGCTAACGGTTTTTCCAAAGTGTCGTTTTTCAAGTTCTCTCATCTATAAAAAAATTAACTCGCACACTCAGACAAAATTATTTTTAAAGTGTCGCTTACTCCTAGACTTGCTTTTCGAGCCGATAGCCGCATCAGCTAAACTGCATTTAGTGACCTTTTTCTTGAAATCGCAAGGAAGTGTTAAAATAGAAACATGAATACTTTAGTTATAGATACATCAGATAAGACAGCTCGGTTTGGGCTTTTCAAGGATGATAATTTGACCGATAAACTTGAGTGGAAAGCTCATAAAGAGCTCTCAAAAACATTTTACTTAAAATTAGACGAACTCTTGGGGCGGAACAAACTAAAATATAACGATCTGGATTCTATTATTGTCGTTTGCGGACCGGGGTCTTTCACAGGTTTAAGAATTGGCATCGTGATAGTAAATACATTTTCATATGCTCTAGGGATTGAAACAGCCGGAGTAATTCAAAAAGAAAAAACATCTCTCTCTCCTGTCATTCCCGCCCGCCAAAGGTCGGGTAAACATCCGGCGGGAATCCAGTCTTTGACGGATAAACTCCAACGGGAACCCAGGAGTATAGAAGATGAAAAAATGTCATTAGAAGAAATTTATAATGTCGGCGGAAGGAATCTCAAAAAAGAACAGATTATCGAGCCGTTTTACGGTCGCGAACCGAATATAACGATCAAAAAGAAGCGATGATTCTTTTTGGAATGACCAATAGCTAATTTCCAATTTCCAATCAAATTTCAAATGAATAAATTTCCAAACGCAAGACGGGCATTTTGACGAAGAGCCTGTCCTTGAGCTTGCGAAGGAAAGAATCTCTATCTTAGAGTTTCTAAACAGATCCAAAAGTGAAATCCAAAAACACCAGAGATAGATGAAAAATTAATTTCAAGATCTGACTTGAGGGCAAATGTGTGATAGCTCTAAAAAACCCTTGACAAAGGTTTCTAAGTGTTTAAACTAATACTAGGTAGTCAAAACATAAACGTTTTTGGGCCATATAAGTCAGTCTAAGGACGAGGGTTTATGATAACCTAGATAGAGGGTAAGAAATGACAAAAACAAAAATAATAATTTTAATTTTATCTACCTTGCTTGTTACGGGCGGAGGTAGTATTTATGTCGCTAATCAAAAAACTTCAGAGTTAGACAAAAAATTAGATAATATAAAAAATAGCATATCTTCCAAACAGTCCAAAGATCAGTCGCAAAACCTCGGAAATTTTAATGAGCTTAATCAGAATATAGATAAATTTTCAAGGCATGGTAATCTTTTAGAAGTTACACAAGACCAGCATCATCCCAAAATCCATGCCGCAAGTCATGGGGCAGGGGGAGATGATTTTTTCATAATAACAGACGCTGAAGTCGCTACAAACGCCGCCATAGATCCAGGCAAAGTAAACGGGCTAGAGTCAGCATTGGACTCCAAACTAAATAAAACCGGAGGAATTTTAACAGACGATCTTACACTGCATGGCAGTGGTACCGATCTTGCTGTTGGAGGGCGTTTATCGGTAACCGGCAGTACTGTTTTAAGCTCCGCTCTTCAAGCAGGCTCTTCAACCCTTTTATCATTAGCAGTTGCAAATAACACCTCAGTTGGCGGTACTTTAAATGTTACGGGCTCTACAACCCTTGCAGGATTAACTGCAGGCTCAACAACTGTATCAAACTTAACTAGTACTGGGACGGCTAGCCTTAATATAATAGGAAGTAGTTTAGTCCCCAGTGGAGCATTTAATTTAGGATCTCCTTCTAATTACTGGAATAATGCTTATGTTACAAACTTAGTTGTGGGTTCTGCTGATATTTCCGGTACCCTTCAAAACACTTTCACAGTAAATACTGATAATGCGACTGCTGACACAGAAGATTCTGAGCTAGCTTTTGAAAGGGGATCGGTAACTCCTAACGCTTCTATTAAATGGGACGCTCTAAATGATAGATTTGATTTTAACCAGCCAGTGAACTTGCAAAGTAATATGACTATGGCTGGCAATTTAACAGTTACTGGCGCCGGAGCCGCATTACCAGCCGGTTCCATTGATTCAACTGAAATTGCCGACGGCACTATTGCTTCTGCCGATATCGGCACAGATGTTATCTTAGCCGGCAATA
>JBBTZO010000047.1:0-5592 GCA_038061315.1 Patescibacteria group bacterium | reverse complement strand
CAGCAGACATCGGGACAGATGTTATCTTAGCCGGCAATATCGCCGCCGGCGCTGTTGGAACTTCCGAAATACTAGATCTAACCGTTGCCACGGCAGATATTGCTGATTTGGCGATTACAACTGCTAAGATAGCGGATGCCGCTATCACACAGGCGCAGATCAAAACCAAGGCAGTAGTAGCTCTTACCGATGCCGGTGCTACACTTACTGCCGCTCAGATGATTGACAGCGGGATATTTACCATTACGCCAACAGTTGCCAGAACGCTTACAACCGATACTGCCGCTAACATAGTTGCGGGACTACCACGCTATCAGGTGGGAACGTGGTTTGACGTTGTTATAGTAAATACTGCTGCCTTTGACGTAACACTGGCTGGTGGGACTGGAGTAACTATTGTGGGGAAGGCAGTCATTAATAATGTTTCAGGAACATGGAGAGCTAGAATTGATTCGGCTACTGCAGTAACATTTTACCGAATGTAATAATTGCGAATATCTGCGGAGCTTTCTCCAAAGGGTGTATTAATAAATAGGCTAAAGGTAATGACGGAATGGATTAAGCTGTATGGCAAAAATTACGGTTGTGATATAATATAAATTATAAATGATGAGTAATGAAGGATTTAAATTTAAAATTACTTCTCTCAAAAATGAGGAGCAAACAAATATTAAAGAGAAGGAGAAAAATATGAAAGTCAATCAAGGATTGATTAAAGGTGGATTTATTGTATTAGTAATACTAATTTTGGGTTATTTGTTTGTCATGAAACCCGACCTAAGTCTTACAAAGAAACAAGAATCGAGCAATTCGAAAGTAAATGTAGCTGAAACGATTAATGAAAAATCTTGGTATGCAGTGTTTTTTTCAAACGGGCAGGTTTATTTTGGACATCTTAAGGATGTTTCAGGGCAGTTCGTGACTCTAGGCGAGATATATTACTTGCAGCTTGATAAGCCACTTCAATCTACAAATCCAAAAGATAAACTGAAAGAGGCCGACGAACAGACAAAGCTGCAGCTTATCAAGCTTGGGAAAGAACTTCACGGACCTAAAGATGAAATGACGATAAATAGAGATCACATTCTTTTTTATGAGGAGCTAAACTCTGACTCAAAGGTGGTTCAGTCTATCGAAAAGTATAAAAAAGAGCAAAAAAAAGATTAGATTTTAGAGCCGTTTTACGGTCGCGAACCGAATATAACGATCAAAAAGAAGCGATGATTCTTTTTGGAATGCCGAATTAAAAATTTCTAATTTCTAATCAAATCCCAAATTTTAATTTTCAAATATTAAATTTCTCTGATATAATGTTGAAACAAAAAACTATTGAGGGTCCCGATGGGGCTCTTTTTGCAACTTGAGGAGGATTATATGTACTTTGAAGACCTGAAAAGAAGGAGATGCTTTTACTACTTCGAAGCGGGTAGTAACACAGGAAGATATCAATATGTTTGCGCTAGCAGGTGGTGATAAAAATCCACTTCATCTTGATCCTGAGTATGCAGCTACGAGGAGGCCATTTAGGGAGATTATCGCTCACGGCGAACTCTTGGCAGCAATCATAACGGCTCTTGGAGCGGAACTGCTGGGATATGAGAACATTCACTCTCATATCAAGACAGAGACTACGTTTGTAAGGCCGTTAAAACCTGGGGATTTGGTTTTTGCTCTAATGAGAGTAGATAAAATCCTAAAAGAAAGAGGAAGATCGGGAGACATACGCTTCTTTGTCACTCTAAAAAATCAGAAATTCGAGAACGTGGCTGAAGGAACCAGAGAACTGATAATTCTCAAAAGACCGAGATAAAGAGGTAGAAATGACTAGATCAGAATGGGACGAAATATGCCCGAAGTGTAAAGGGAAAAAGGAGATTGAGGAAGAGAAGCATGGCAAGGTTTCTCATAAAATCTGCCCTGAATGCCGAGGAACAGGCGAACTTGATCCCAAGAAGTTGATTCAAAATATAGAGGGTGGCTTCAAAGCAAGTCCACTGAATGTGGTGGGATTTCACTACACTAATCTGTTGATCAAAGCTTCCAAGGAGTTAACGCGGAGGCTAGAGTTGGCGGAAAAGCAGTTGGGGAAAAGAGTAACATAATAATCCGAGATGATCAAAGAGGATGTGGATGATTGTGGTTAAAGAGGAGTCGAGAGTATAAAACATTACCTAAGCGGGGACCTTTTGGTCCCCGCTTTTACAATATATAGATTCCCGATCGAGGTCGGGAACGACAGTTTTTGGGGAAATTTCGGGGTTGAAAAAGGGTAAATTTTGGAGTATAGTAGCACCAGTAAATTAAAAATTAAAATTTACCGATAATAACTAAACTTAGCAGGATTTGAACTAAAATATGACTCAAAAACTATAATACATTTTGGCTTAGCAGAAGTATTTTTGGTTATTTCTCGGTACTAGAAAAAAGAGGAGAAAAAGATGGAACCTATCACATTGGTTCTGGTTCTTGTTGGGCTTATCACTGGCGGGGCTGGGGGATACTATGGCCGAAAAATGAAATCCCAAGACGCGCTGGAAAAGTCACAAAAAGAAGCAGACAAAATCAAGGCAGAAGCGAAAGAGGAAGCGAAGGAAGAGATTATCAAAGCGAAAGAAGAGGCGTTAAAGATTAAGGAAGAGGCAAAGGAAGAAGAGAAAGAAAGGCGTGATGTTATTACTCAAGCCGAGAAGCGAAACATTGAAAAAGAAAACACTTTAGACGAGCGAACTAAAAAGCTAGACGATACAAGAGACAAGGTTGAAAAGGACAAAGATGAAGTAGAGAGTGTAAAAAACGAACTTCGTGATATTAGAAAAAAACAGATGGCAGCGCTTGAAAAAATCTCAAAACTAACATCAGAAAAAGCGAAAGAAAAACTACTCGAGATAGTTGAAAAAGATTACAAAAAAGATGTCTTAGATTTTATTAAAAAAATAGAGGCCGAGAAGAAAGAAGAGGCAGACAAGAAGGCTCGCGAAATACTCTCAACTGCGATTCAAAGACTCGCCGGTGATATGACATCAGAAACAACCGTGACGGCTGTTGCCCTACCAAACGACGAGATGAAAGGACGGATAATAGGTCGTGAGGGCAGAAATATACAGGCGATAGAAAGAGCCACCGGTTGTGATATCATAGTTGATGATACGCCGGAAACGATAGTTATCTCTGGATTTGATCCGGTTAGGCGTCATGTGGCAAAGAGAGCTATAGAGTCAATGATGAAAGACGGTAGAATCCATCCGACAAAGATTGAGGAAGCAGTAGATAAAGCTCAAAAAGAAATAGATAAAGAAATCAAAGAGGCGGGTGAGCAGGCAGTTTATAAAACCGGTGTTGCCGGTCTGTCCTCAGACCTGATTAAAGTTTTAGGAAGACTGAAGTTTAGAACTTCATATGGTCAAAACGTGCTTCAGCACTCCATGGAATGCTCGTATTTATCGGGCGCTCTTGCTAGTGAGTTGGGGGCTGATGTTAACTTGGCTAAAAAAGCGGCCCTCCTTCATGATATTGGTAAAGCGGTAGATCAGGAAATAGAAGGTTCTCATGCTGCCATTGGTCGTGACATCTGCAAGAAGTTTGGGTTAGATGAAAAAATCATTAATGCTGTTGAGGCTCATCATGAAGAGGCAGAGTTTAAGACGGTTGAGGCTATTATAGTTCAAGTTTCTGATACTATTTCCGGTGGGAGACCCGGAGCAAGACGAGACACGATGGAGGCATACATTAAGCGTTTAACCGAACTTGAAAACATTGCCAACTCATTTGACGGAGTAGAAAAATCATTTGCTATTCAAGCCGGTCGTGAAGTTAGGGTTCTAGTATCACCGGAGTCTCTAGATGACTTAAAGAGCGAGAAGTTGGCTAAAGAAATTGCTACAAAAATAGAAAAAGACCTGAAGTATCCGGGTCAAATAAAGGTTAATGTAATACGGGAAAAGAGAATAACGGAGTACGCAAAATAATTTTGCAATTTTCAGTTTTCAATTCTCAATGAATTTTCAAAAAGCAATTTTTAAATTAAAACACTGTAACATTCAATGAAAATTAGAAATTGTGAATTGAACATTACCCCAGCGAGATACAAGGAAAATAAATTATAGTTATGGTAAAAAGCAAAGAAAAAACGATTAAGATTCTATTCATTGCTGATATTGTCGGGAAACCCGGTAGAAAAACAGTTAAGCAAATACTCCCCGAACTTAAAAAAGAAAAAGGGATAGACTTCGTTATTGCCAACGGTGAAAACATGACATCAGGTCATGGTATGACTAAGGGCACCATGGATGAACTTTTAGAGGAAGGGGTAGACTTTTTTACCACAGGAAATCATATCTGGAAAAAACCGGAGTTCTTTACCGAACTTAGTAAAAAGGAAACTCCTGTTATCCGCCCCGCAAACTATCCACAAGATTCTCCGGGAGACGGTTATAAAATAGTTAAGACAAAGTTTGGCAGACTTTTGATAGTAAATCTTTTGGGTCGTGAAGGAATAAACTCAAATGTAGAGTCACCCTTTAAAACAATTGATGAGATTCTAAAGAAAACAAAAGGCAAATATGATTTATCTTTGGTTGACTTTCATGCTGAAGTGACAAGTGAGAAGGTGGCACTTGGCCTTTATCTTGATGGCAAGGTCAATATTGTCATTGGAACTCATACGCACGTACCAACAGCAGATGCAAGGATTTTGAAGAAAGGAGCTGCATATATCTCAGATGTGGGGATGACCGGTCCCATAGAGTCTGTTTTAGGAGTAAAAACCGACATTATCATTGAACTCTTTACTACTGGTATTCCACAGAAGTTTTATAATGAGACTCAGGGTCCATGTGTTTTCAACTCTGTTTTAGTTGAATTTGAAAAAAATGGTAAAGTAGTTTCCATTGAGCGACTTGACAAAGAAACTTCTGGAAAATGACGGAAAAAATATTTATTGATTATTGATGTTTGAATTTTAATCATTAAATATTATATACCTTATGGTTGCATGGTATAATGATGTATGATATAAATTTTACTACTACAAAAGAAATATCATTAATATAACTCCGACACTTTAATCGGAGTCACCCTTAGGGTGAAAAGGAGTCAAAATGACAAAACACGACTTAGTAGAGTCTCTTTCAAAGGAGACGGGCTACTCAAAAAAAGAAGTAGAGGCTTTCCTAAAAGTCTTAACAACTACTATTACAGACAAGGTTAAAAGTGGCGAAAAAGTTGCTATAACCGGGTTCGGAACATTTGATCTCGGTAAACGTGCTTCAAGACGAGGCAGAAATCCTCAGACAGGTGACTATATCACTATTCCTGAGATGAAAATGCCAAGTTTCAGGGCCGGTAAAAATCTCAAAGAAACTGTCAGATAATATATAATATCAAGCTATATAAAAAGGTGCCTTTTGGCACCTTTTTAAAAGTAGATATTTTCCTGGTCGGGGTGAGAGGACTCGAACCTCCGACCTCCTGCTCCCAAAGCAGGCGCGCTAGCCAACTGCGCCACACCCCGTACTATCCTATGCATTATACTCTAAAAAGGGTCTTTACTCAATAAATTCATATGTCCAGGATGAGAAACCTCTTGGACACTGA